>CAYLJD010000017.1:0-36383 GCA_964383875.1 uncultured Halobacteriales archaeon | reverse complement strand
AGGAGGAGATGGAACAGAGCTACATCGACTACGCGATGAGCGTCATCGCCGGGCGGGCATTGCCGGACGTTCGGGACGGTCTCAAGCCCGTCCACCGGCGCATCCTCTACGCGATGGACGAGATGGGGATCACCAGCGGCGCCGGTCACCGCAAGTCCTCCTCCATCGTCGGGGAGACGATGGGGGACTACCACCCCCACGGTGACACCGCGATCTACGACACCCTCGTGCGGATGGCCCAAGACTTCTCGATGCGGTATCCGCTGATCGACGGCCAGGGCAATTTCGGGTCCATGGACGGAGACCCGCCGGCTGCCATGCGCTATACCGAGGCGCGGATGGCCCCCATCGCCGAGGAACTGCTGGCCGACATCGACAAGGACACCGTCGACTTCTCGGCCAACTACGACGACCGCCTTGAGGAGCCGGACGTCCTTCCGGCACGGCTGCCGAACCTGCTGCTCAACGGGGCGTCGGGCATTGCCGTCGGGATGAGCACGAACATCCCGCCGCACAATCTGGGCGAGATCGTCGACGCGACGATTCACCTGATCGAGCATCCGGACTGTGCCGTGACGGACCTGATGGAGCACGTCAAGGGTCCGGACTTCCCGACTGGTGCGACCATTGTCGGCCGCGAGGCGATCCACTCGGCCTACACGACGGGCCGGGGGCGAATCCGTGTGCGAGCCGACTACGAGATCGAGCGGACCGAGCGCGGTGGCGACCGGATTGTCGTCACCGAGATTCCGTTCCAGGAAAACAAAGCCCGGCTCGTCGAGCGGATTGCCGACGACGTCAACGAGGGGACGATCGAGGGGATCACCGATCTCCGGGACGAGTCCGACCGCAACGGCGTCCGGATCGTCATCGAGCTCTCGCGAGGGGCGAACCCGGACGTCGTGGAGAACCAGCTCCTCGAACACCACCTCGAGTCCACCTTCGGCGTCATCAACCTCGCACTCGTCGACGGGCAGCCGCAAGTGCTGGATCTGAAAGAGACCCTCCAACACTACGTCGCTCACCGCAAGGAGGTCGTGACGCGGCGGTCGGAGCACGACCTCGCGGCGGCCGAGGAGCGAGCCCACATTCTCGAAGGCCGGCTGCTGGCCCTCGACCAGATCGAGGCCGTCGTTGACCTTATCCGCAACTGCGAGGACCGCGATGCGGCGAAGGCGGGCCTCCAGGGGGATCTCGATCTGGCGGCACACGTCGCCGGCGACGACGACCGCGAGTTCGCCCACCCCGACGTCCAGTCGGGCTTCGACTTCACCGAGGCACAGGCCGAGCACATCGTCCGGATGCAGCTGGGTTCGCTGACCTCCATGGAGGCTGCCGACATCGAGGCCGAGTACGCCGACGTGCAGGCCGAGATCGAGTACCTGGAGTCCATTCTGGCGAGCGAGGCGAAACTCCTCGAGGTCATCACTGACGAACTCCGGGAGATCAAGGCCGACTACGACGACGAACGGCGGACCGACATCATCGAGGACGTGGGTGAAGTCACGCGAGCAGATCTCATTCCGGAGGAGGATGTCGTCGTCGTGGTCACCGAGGAAGACTACATCAAGCGGATGCCAGTCGAGCAGTTCGACACGCAGGGGCGTGGCGGCAAGGGAATCATCGGGGCCGACCCGAAGGAGGGCGATCGAGTCTCGAAAGTCTTCCGCGCCAACACCCACGATTACCTCCTGTGTTTCACGAACCACGGGCAGGTCTACCGGCTGCGAACCTACGAGGTGCCGGAGATGGGACGCACTGCCCGCGGGAAATCGGCGGTGAACCTGCTCGCCCTCGACGATGGCGAGGAGATTACGGCAGTGGTCAACACCGACGACTTCGAGGCGGACGAGTGCATCACGATGGTGACCCGGCAGGGCTACGTCAAGCGCACGGCCGCGAGCGAGTTCGAGAACATCCTCTCGACCGGAATCATCGCTGCCCGGCTGGAGCCCGGCGACGAACTCGTCGACGTCGATGTCACCGATAGTACCCGCGATCTCGTCATCGCCACCGAGCAGGGGATGACGATTCGCTTTGCCGAGACCGAGGTTCGGAAAATGGGTCGGTCCGCACGCGGCGTCCACGGGATCAAACTCCGAGACTGCGACGCGGTCGCCGGCATGGTGGCTACCGACGACAGGGACGACCGCTCGCTCCTGACAGTGACCCGCCACGGGTACGGCAAGCGCACGAAGCTCGCGGAGTACCGCGCCCAGTCGCGCTACGGGCAGGGGCTAATCGACATCAAGACTGCTGAGCGCAACGGGCCAGTGGCGACAGCGAAGGCCGTTGCGGCCGACGACCACGTCGTGATCATGTCCGAGGATGGCCAAATCATGCGGATTCCCGTCGCCGACATCTCCGAAGTCGGCCGCAACACGCTCGGCGTGACTGTCATGGAGTTGGCCGATGACGACCGGGTTGCGTCCGTGACCGTCGTGCCGTCGTCACCCGAGTAAGGACATCTCACTCGCTATGGCGGAAAGAGGAGGACGAGCGACAGGAACAGCGGTGGCAGGCCGAACACGAGGCCGACGACTGCCCGGTCGAACAGTTGTCGCGTCGCGCGGTCGGGCCCGGTGTCGCCGATGACGAACGGGATCCCGACCAGGCGCCCGGGGAGTCCCGGGGAGGCGGGCGTCCCGACGATCGCCGTGCCCCCGTCTTTGGGGTCTGTCGTCGCCAGTCCGGTAACAGTGGTGGGATCACCGGAATCCAGGCGGCGTTCGATCACGCGATAGCGCCCGTCGGTCGGCAACTCGACGTCGCCGACCCGAAGCACGGCCGCCGATTCGTCCACGGTGACGGAGTCGCACCCAGACTGTAGCGGCTCGGCGTCGTCGCCGTCGACGGTGACGTCGAGGACTGGGGCCAGGGCCAGGTCGGCTCCCGTCGGGTCGACCCGGACCGGGCCAGCGGTCGTTGACAGGACGAACGGGACGGCGTCACGGCCTGTCGCCAATTGTGTCTGGCCGGCGTGGTTCGGACCGCGGCCAGCAGCTCTGACTTCGAATTCGTAACAGCGGGCCGACTGGCCTGTTAAGGGAGATGTAACCGGTGGAGACGACCCGGAGACGTCGACGGTACCGTCGAGGACAACGGGGCCATTCCGGAGTCGGCCATGGCGGGCGAGTCGGCGGACCCGCAGGAGTTGGATCGCGTTGGCCCCACCGCCGACCAGGAGCGCTGCACCACCGAGGAGGAGGACCACCAGCACCCCAGTTGCCGCCGTCGCGATCATGCCGGATCGGAACGCACCTCCGGGTTTACGTGTTGTCGTTCTGGTCGTGTCCCCCAGCGTCGGTGGGTCGACGGCGCCACTGCTGCCACTATCGGGTCCGCGTATGGTCGCTGCACAGATCGCTGCCGGCACACGCCCAAACCGGCGCAATCCGGCGGACCGGATGCGCGGCAGTGTCCGACAGGGTGCCCCTCAAAGGATGCGTTTCCCCAGGGCACTCGCCACCAGTTCGCAGGCGAGTTCGGCGGTCCGGTTGTGCTGGTCGAGTATCGGGTTGACCTCCACGACCTCGATGGCGGCGAGTGTCTCGCCGGCATGGTCCGCGATGAGTTCCATGGTCGAGTGGGCCTCGCGGTAGGACACACCCCCACGGACCGGTGTCCCGACGCCGGGGGCTTCCGACGGATCGAGCCAGTCCATGTCGAGGCTGACGTAGAGGGCGTCGACACCGTCGGCGACGGCGTCGAGTGCGGCCGTGACGACGTCCGTCACACCCCGACGATCGAGTGCAGACATCGAGTACGCCGTCGCCCCGCTCGACTGGATGAGTTCGCGCTCACCGTCGTCCACGTCGCGGAGTCCGATCCAGGCGACGTTCGCCGGATGGATGCCGGCCTGGGCCCACTCCCAGTCGGCACACGGGCCCTCGCCGAGAATTGCCGCGAGTGCCATGCCGTGAACGTTCCCACTCGGCGTCGTCGCGGGCGTGTTGTAGTCTCCGTGGGCGTCGAACCAGAGGATTCCGACGTCGTGGTGACGGGCGAGGCCACCTGTGGTCCCGATCGCGATGGAGTGGTCACCGCCGAGCACGAGCGGGAGTTCGCCAGCGTCGACAGCGCCGGCCACCTCGTCTGCGAGCGTCCGGGCGACTGATTCTGTCTCGGCGAGATACTTCGCCGGCCCGCCCGAGACGGCAGCCGCGTCGGGATCGGTCGCTTCCGGTCGGGGAACAGTGACGTCGCCACTGTCACGGACGGTGAATCCGACGGTTTCGAGCTGGTCGGCCAGGCCGGCGTACCGAATGGCCGACGGGCCCATGTCGACCCCCCGTCGATCGGCACCCAGGTCCATCGGGACCCCGATGATCCGTGCTGTTCGATCCATGACGGCGATCCGCCGGCCAGTCACCTAACTTGCGTGGTGGCTCCCGATAGGTACGGACGGCTACACACGGATGGTCTGTCCGTGCTGGCCGTTACTGGTACTGCGCACAGACGCGGCGGAGCCCCTCCACGAAGTCGATTTCGGGTTCCCACCCGGTCGCTTCGTGGAGTTTGGCGGCGTCGGCGAGCGTGTCGTGGACGTACACGTGCTCGGGCATGTCGGCTTCAGTGTAGACCGGATCGACGTCCGTTCCCAGAATGTCGTTGAGCCGCTCGACGAGGTACTCCACGGAGTACTGTTCGCCTGTCCCGACGTTATAGATTCCCTGGAGTTCGTGATCGGCCGCGAGTTCGATGGCCCGCACGACGTCATCGACGTGGGTGAAATCGCGTGACTGTGAGCCGTCGTGCCAGATCTCCGGTGGGCGCCCGTTAGCGATTGCGTCGGCGAACTGGGCGATCAGGTTTGCGTACTCGCCCTTGTGGTCTTCGGCTCCCTCGTAGCCCTCGTAGACGGCGAAAAATCGCAACCCACAGGTCGTGAGCCCGTAGTGGTTGTGGAAGTATTCTCCGTATCGTTCCCGCGAGAGTTTCGAGGCTTCGTAGGCCGTCATGGCATCGACGGGGAGCGACTCCGGTGAGGGCTCTGTCCGACTCCCGTAGATGGACGAGGTCGAGGCGTAGACGACCTGGTCACAGCCGTCTCGGCGGGCCTGATCGACGGTATTGACGAACCCTTCGACGTTCACCCTGACGCCCTGCGTCGGGTCGTCCTCGTGCATGGCGTACGACGACAGGGCTGCGAGGTGGAACACGACATCCACGTCTGTCGGCAGGTCGTCGTCGAGGACCGACCCGTCGACGAACTCGACGGCGTCGTCCAGGTTGGCGGGCGTGCCGAGGTAACAGTCATCGAGGGCGAGTACCTCGTTGTCGACGGCGAGGTGGTTGGCCAGGTTCGATCCGATGAACCCTGCGCCCCCGGTCACTAGCACGCGCTTCCCGTCCATGGACATCGGTTGTATGGTTGGGCCTTCAAGGATTCGGGTTTCCCCGCGCCGTTACGGGACCTCGGGGAGCTGATCGGTGTGCAGTCATCCCGTTTGGTGGCGGGTCACCGTCGGGTTTAAGGAAAGTTACTACGTACGTTACCACATGTCATCTATCGAACTAACGCCCAGCCAACAAAATATCCTCCAGGAGCTGGTAAATCTCCATCGTGACTCCGAGGCGGCCGTCAAGGGCGAGGACATCGCCGACCGCGTCGACCGGAATCCGGGGACGATCCGCAATCAGATGCAGAGTCTGAAGGCGCTTCAGCTCGTCGAAGGTGTTCCGGGTCCGAAAGGCGGATACAAACCGACCGCTGCCGCCTACGATGCCCTCCAGATCCAGCAGATCGAACACGCGGCCGACGTGCCGTTCTTTCACAACGGCGAACTCGTCGAGGGAGCGAACGTCGAGGAGATCGACCTGACGAGCGTACACCACCCGGAACAGTGCCGGGCCGAGGTCAATCTCCGGGGATCGATTACTGATTTTCACGAGGGAGACACCATCACAGTCGGCCCGACGCCACTCTCGAAGCTCCGCATCGTCGGGACGCTCGAGGGCAAAGACGACACGAGCAACACACTCATTCTGACGATCGACGAGATGACGGCACCGGCTGAGGAGCCGGCCCACTGAGGGTGGGATCCCCTCGGCGACCGAGGGTTGGGTAGAGCAACACCGTGAGACGCCCGTTCCGGTCGAGACCCGACGAGTGGGTTTTTACCGCCATCGTGCAGATATAGCCCATGGACGTGCGTGTCGTACTCCTCGCAGTGCTCGTTGTCCTCGCGGGGTGTAGCAGCGTGCTCGGGCCAGCAGACCCCGACGATTCGTCCCCGACGGTCACGACCGACCGTCCGATCATCAAACCCGACGACCCCTCCTCCGATCGCCTCGGGTGGGAAGGGGGGTACTGGTACAACGAGACGATCACCGTCGACAACAGCGACGGCCTCAACGCGACGGAACGTGCAGCCGTACTGAACCGCACGATGGCCCGCATCGAGCGCATTCGCCACCTCGAGTTCAAACGACCCGTGCCCGTGACGATCGAATCACGGGACGAGTTCCGCGAACGGCTGACGACGAACTACACCGAGACGTTCCGACAGTTCGACAACGCGAAGTTCGAAGCGATGTTCCTCGTCGGGAGCGACACCGACAGTCTCGTGGTTCAGGAACAAAACCGCGGCGAGAGTATTCTCGGTCTGTACGACTTCTCCAACGGGACGATGGTCCTCGTCTCTGACAGCGGAACGCCGACGCTCCGCGGTGACGGGACGCTCGCACACGAACTCCAGCACGCGCTGCAGGACCAGCATTTCAACCTGTCTCGGTATACGGCGACGACGCGTGACGCGTTTGCCGGGCAGCGCGGCCTCTTCGAAGGCGACGCGAATTTCGTCCAGCGCCGGTACACGGCCCGCTGTGGGGACCAGTGGGCGTGTCTCCAGCCGGCGGACGGTGGCGGGGCCGGGCCGCCCGAGAACCTCCACTACGGCGTCTACTTCCTGAGTTACTTCCCGTATAGCGAGGGCGAGGTGTTCGTCCACGACGTGCACGCGTCGGGCGGATGGGACGCCGTCAACGCCATCTTCGACGACCCACCGGCGAGCGCCGAGCAGGTCATTTACCCGGAGCGGTACGGCGTCGACCCGCCGGTCGACGTCACGCTCGAGGATGCACACGCCGACGACTGGCGCCGGCTCCGTCCTGCCCCCCAGCGGGACGGCGCTCCCCGACCGGACTTTGCCGTCCTCGGCCAGTCCGGCCTGTCGGCGATGTTTGCCCACACGTTCTCCTCCGAACTGACGGCGACCGGCTACGGGAGCTACAACGATTCGACGGTCGTCAATCCGTCGCAGATGGTCAACTCGCTCGCCGCACAGGAGAGCTCCAGTGAGTACATCTCGTACGATCTGAACTATACGCGTGGCTGGGAGGGGGACCGCTTGCACGCCTACGTGCGAGACGACGACCTCGGCTACGTGTGGCGGCTCGTCTGGGAAAATCGCACGGAGGCCACCGAGTTCCGACGGGGCTATCTGCGGGTGCTCCAACACTGGGGAGCGACCCGCGTCGCAAGCGGGACGTGGGAGATCGGCGACGACAGTCCGTTCACCGGGGCAATCCACGTCGACCGGGAGGGAGATACTGTTACCATCGTCAAGGCGCCGTCGGTCGACGAACTCGGGCACGTCTCCGCCGGAGTCGATCGGTGATCGGCTCTATCTACTGTCGATTGCCGATTCGACGACGTCTCGGACGTGGTCGAGCAAGTCGTCGACGCGCTCGCTCTCGGCGTAGATGCGCACGTACGGTTCGGTCCCGCTTGCCCGCACGAGGACCCAACCGTCGTCCGGAAACGAGAGTCTGATCCCGTCGTCAGCGACGACGTCGGCGTCGGGGAAGTGATCCGGGAGGCTGTCCCGGAGCCCTTCGATGGTCGACCGCTTGTGGTGATCGGGACACGGCACGCTCTCTTTCCGGACCGGCCGTTCCCGGACCGGGTCGACGAGCGCCGATAGCCCACTGACGGCGACGAGCCGCACGAGAATCGCGGCTGAGACGATGGCATCCATCCACACTCCGAAGGCCGGGTGGACGTGCTTCCAGGGTTCTGCCGCGAAGACGACGCGCGTGCTGGCGTTACCCTGCGCGCGGGCCGCGGCGATACCCTCGTGGAGGGCGCCGAGACGGGTACGTTCGACACGACCGCCCGCCTCATGTACTCGGTCGTCGATGCGGGACGAGGCGTTCGGCGTCGTCAGGACGACCGGATCGTCCGCGTCGCTTCGGCTGACGTAGTGGTGAGCCAACACCGCGAGAACCGTATCCTCGTGGACGATATTGCCGTCGGCGTCGACCACGACAATCCGGTCTCCGTCACCGTCGTGGCCGATGCCGAGTGAGGCGTCGCTTTCGGCGGCGAACGATCGGAGATCCCGCAGACTCTCCGCCGTCGGTTTGCTGGCCCGGGCGGGGAAGTGGCCGTCGACGTTTGCGTTGAGGGCGTGGACCGTGGCACCGAGATCGGTGAGTACCTGCGGCGTCACCAGGCCGGCAGTGCCCGTGCCACAGTCGACGGCAATCTCGATTGCAGTCGGTTCGGCCCCGGTGGTCGAGGCGTACCGCTCGACAGCCTCCCGGTAGGACGGGAGGATCGACTCCCGCTCGCCTGTTTCCCATTCGGCCCAGCGCGTCGGCTCCGTCCCGTCATCAATACGGGCTTCGAGCCGTCGTTCGGCATCGCGGTCGTAGGCCCGTCCGTCGTGAAAGAGTTTGATCCCGTTGTCTGCCGGCGGGTTGTGGCTCGCCGTGAGCATGATCCCCCGTCGGCCCTGGGAAGCGTAGGCGAGGGCCGGGGTCGGGACGGCTCCTGCCCGGCGGACGCTCGCACCTGCACTCGCCAGGCCCGCGGCGACGGCATCGGCCAGGGCCGGCCCGGTCACGCGGCCGTCACGTCCAACAACGAACTCGTCACCGTCACGACCCGCAGCGCGGCCGACCTGCACCGCGAGCTCGGGCGTCACCGTCTCGCGCACAGGGCCGCGAATGCCTGCCGTGCCGAATCGGACCATGGCTGGCGGTTCATCGCGGGTCCTAATAGGTGCTGTGCGGGCAGCAGTCCGCGCGATGGCCCCGAGGGCGCGCGATCAGTCCTCGAACTCGTCGAGGTCGTAGTCCGAGATTTCGACGCCGTCGGCGGTGACGTCTGCGATGAAAATGCCGTTACCGGAGCCGGTGTCGCGCTCGGCGGCCGCTTTGATTGCCGCCCCGGCCGTTCGTCGGGCCGCGTCGTTGTCCATGTCCGGCTCGTAGCGATCTTCCAGCGTCCCGTAGGCCACCGTGAGGCCGCTTCCAGTGATCGTGTAGTCGTCTTCCATGACGCCGCCGGCGGGGTCGATGCTGTAGACGTGCGTGCCGTCGTCGTCCACGCCACCGAGAACCGGATTGATCGCGAGGAACGGGCCCCCACGGGCAAAGTTCCCCGCCAGCGTGGACAGCGCCTGCATCGACATCTCCTCGTCGCGGCGCGCTTCGTAGAGGTTGACTTCGGCCCGGAGCGTCCGGATGAACGACTGGGCACCGCCGACGGACCCGACGAGAGTGAGCGCCGCCGTCGGGTGAATCTGTTCGACCTTCTGGACGTTCTTGTTCGAGACAAACCGGCCACCGAGACTGGCACGCTTGTCCGTAGCGATTACCACGCCTTCGGTGGTCGAGATGCCGATCGTCGTCGTCCCGGTCTCGTTGACCGCCTCCTCGTCTGTCCGCCCACTCGGAAGCGAGCCGAGTTCCGGGGCGTACGGATCAGGGAGGTGGTGTTCGGCCGCAAGCGGGTTCGGGGACCGACTGTCCGCCGGGGCTGGACGGTGCTCGTGCATTGGTTGCCCGTATTGGACGTGGACGTAAGAATCTACCCGTTGGCAACAGATTCGTGTCCGGGCGGTGGGCCGACGGTGGTCAGGACTGGGCCCGCTCGTAGGCAGACCCGAGGCGAGTCACGAGGCGGTGAACCGGCAATGGGAGGCCGAGGCGTCTCGTGGCGAGGGCGAAGGGGAGCAGCACGATACCCGTAATGAGGCTCAGCTGGTACAGGCCGAGGAGCGTTGCGCGGTAGAGGCGCGATTCCGTCATCGGTCGGTCGCGGCTGAACAAGTCGGGATATAAAAGGTTGACGCCTGAAACGTTCACGATTGTTCCGGCCACATCAGTTCACACCCCGCTGTCGTCAGGCGATTCAATTCCAATTGTATCGAAGTCAAGTTTACCGAGTCGGCTCTGCGCTCGGCGGCAATACGCTCGGGTTGGAAAACCGGGGCGTTTGCGTAACTTATGCGAATCCAAATGGTGACGTGCGCGACCGAACGGATCGGCGTTGCGGAATCACAACGCACGAGTACAGCGCCGTGCACGTACCCGTCATGGATTACCGCGTTGTCCTCGAGGCCGCCTGGCTGGTCCGGGATGTGGAACACGTCGACGACGCTATCGGCGTCGCCGTCAGCGAAGCCGGCAAGCGACTGAACGAAAACGACCTGGAGTACGTGGAGGTCGAAGTTGGATTTACCGACTGTCCGGCCTGTGGGGAGCCGTTCGACTCTGCATTCGTCGCGGCTGATACGGCACTCGTCGGCCTCGTCCTGGACGTGACGATATTCAACGTCGAAAGCGAAGAACACGCAACGCGCATCGCCAAGAGTGACATCGGCGGCGCGCTCCGCGATGTCCCCCTGAAAGTCGTCGATGCGGTGGAGGACGACGAGGGCGCGACTGCAGGCTGACGGCGCCGGTGGATTTTTGTATTACTTCTGGTTATCTACGGGTATGGATCTCCCGACGCCCGAGGACCTCCGCGAACGGCGGACCGGGCTGGAGTTGACCCAAAGCGAACTGGCTGACCGGGCAGGGGTGTCACAGCCGCTGATCGCACGCATTGAAGGTGGAGACGTCGATCCGCGGCTCTCGACACTCCGTCGAATCGTCAACGCGCTCCAGGAGGCCGAGGGGGGAATTTTGCGAGCGCGCGACCTGATGAACGCACCAGTCGTGAGTGTCGAACCTGACGACAGTGTCCACGAGACCACTGCCTTCATGGGTGAGCGGGGGTACTCCCAGGTCCCCGTCGTGCGGGACGGCAGCCCACAGGGGCTCATCGCCGATACCCACATCCGGCAACGCCCCGAGGAAAACGTCGGCGAATTACCAGTAGCTGAAGTTATGGGCGAGGCAATCTCCACTGTCGAGCCCGATGCACCGATCGACGAGGTCGACGCACATCTCGACCACAACGATGCCGTCCTGGTCGTCGAAGACGGCGAGACCGTCGGCATCATCACCGAGGCGGACATCGCGATGCACAAGTCGTGACCCTACCCGAGTTCGCGCTCGATCACCGCACGGCGCTCGCGAATCTCGGCTGCGTCTCGGCGGAGTGACACCCCATTGATTTCGACGGCAAGCTGACCAGACCGGTCTGCTTGCCCCAGTCGGAGGGTGGGAGCGACACCCTCGAACGCCATCTCGATGGATTCCGGTGCCGTCGTCTCGAATACCACGCGGCCGGGCTGCTCGTGAAAGGCGAGCTTGATGGGATCGGCTTCGCCGGAGAGCTCGACCGACGCGCCGGCGTCTCCGGTCACCATTTCCGCGAGTGCCGTGACCAGTCCACCGTGGCTCACATCGTGGGCTGCAAGGGTTGTCGGCTCGTTCGCCACTGACGCAATAGTTTCGACGAGTCGGTGCGGTGTGTCGGGCAGGCTCGGGAACCGATCCGACCCGCCAAACTGGGCGAGGAATTCGGACCCGCCGAGCTGTGGCTGGGTAGTGCTCGAACGCGATCGGTCGCCGACCACGACGAGCGTTCCATCGCCCGCCAGTGACATGGGTGGGGCATCGTAGTCCGACTTCGTGCCGACCATGGCGAGCGTGGGCGTCGGTGGAATCGGCCCGGCTGCAGAATCGTTATACAGCGAGACGTTGCCGCCCACGACCGGGACGTCGAGCGCACGACACGCGTCGGCCAGTCCGTCGACAGTGGCCGCGAACCCACCGTAGACGTCCGGTTTCTCCGGATTGCCACCGTTGAGGCAGTCGACGGCAGCCAGCGGTACCGCTCCCTTGGCGGCGAGGTTCGTCGCGACTTCGAGCGCCACTGCCCGGGCCCCATCGTAGGGGGCGACGTCGGTCCAGTTCGGGTCGGCTCCGGCGGCGAATGCCAGCCCGAGATCGGCCTCCCGGATGGCGAGGACTGCCGCATCGTCGCCTGGCCGGACGGCCGTTCGGACGCCGACTTCGTGGTCGTACTGCCGATACACCCAGCGCTTGCTCGCCGTGTTCGGGCTCCCAATCACGGCGTCGACAGCTGTCTCGATGGCCACGTCGGGGAGGTCGATGACTGGCTCGTCCGGCGCCTCGGCCGGTCGGTCGTGCATGGGGGCGCCGTCGCCGAGGAATTCCGCGTCGACGTCGACGACCGTCTCGCCCTGGAAGGTGGCGACGTAGGTGTCCGCCGTGATCTCGCCGATGACCGAGCAGCCGAGATCGTACCGGTCGGCGATCGCTCGAACGCGGTCGACGTTCTCGAGACTGACTTCGTAGCACATCCGCTCCTGGGACTCCGCGAGGAGAATCTCCGTGGCGGTCATGTTCGGCTCGCGCTGGTGGACGCGTTCGAGCTCGATTCGGGCGCCGAGGCCGCCCTTGGCGACCAGCTCTGACGTGGCGCCGCCGAGTCCCGCGGCGCCCAGGTCCCGGGCAGATTCGACCAGATCGGCGTCGAGCAGGGCCTCGTTGGCTTCGATGAGCAGCTTTTCTGTGTAGGGATCACCGACCTGGACGGCGGGTCGGTCTTCGGTCTCCGCGTCCTCTGCGAGGTCCTCACTGGCGAACGAGGCGCCCCCGAGTCCGTCACGCCCAGTCGCGTTGCCGACGAGGACGAGGGCGTTCCCGGCCTGTTGCGCTTCCGCCGTCACGAGGCGGTCGGGATTGTCGATCAATCCGATGCACGCGACGTTCACGAGGGGGTTGCCTTCGTAGTCGTCGTGGAAGGCGACGCTGCCCGTGATCGTCGGCACGCCGATGCAGTTGCCATAGTGGCCGATACCCTCGACAACTCCTTCGAAGAGATACCGAGAGTGTTCCCGGGCAAAGTCCCCGAAGTACAGACAGTTGGCGAGGGCGATCGGGTACGCGCCCATCGACATGGTATCCCGGACGATGCCGCCGACGCCGGTCGCAGCCCCATCGAACGGGTCGACGTACGACGGGTGGTTGTGGCTCTCGATCCCCATCGTGATGTAGACATCCGCCGCGTCGTCGGCGGTCGGGAGTGCGACCACGGCGGCGTCGTCTCCCGGACCGACGACGACCTGAGACCCTTCACTCTCGAATGCGGACAGCAGGGGCCGGGAGGAGCGATACGCGCAGTGCTCGCTCCAGAGGTTCTCGAAGAGCGCGGCCTCGGCCGGCGTGGGATCCCGACCGAGTTCGTCGACAATGAGGGCCCGGTCGGCCTCGGCGAGGGCCATTATCGGCCCCTTGCCAGAGACCAGCTAAAGTGCTTTCCATCCGCGCTGTCGCTGATGTGTCGTGCGGTGGGTGTGCGTCTCACCCGTACGTAGCCACCACCACGACGCGTGAACACACGAGGCGGCCACCACCCCCGTCTGAGATCCAGCACATCCGGAGCCGCCATCGTCCCTACTCTTCTGACACGTACAACGAATAGACGATCACGGCGAACCCGATGGTCACGAGCGTGCTCTCCACGAGGAGGCCGATCCGGAATCCGGAGCCGACGACCTGGTCGAGCCCGCCCGCGAGCAGCGATCCGATCGTGACGATGCCGAAGCCGATCGTCAGCACGCGGAGCGACGCCGCCCCGGTCCGCCGATAGGCTTTGTACGCCAGGTAGGTGATCAACCCGCCGAGGATGAGGGTGAGCGTCTTCAGTGCGATGATGGCTGTCTGAATGGTGATGTGTTGGGTCATAGGTGTACGGCGCGGAAACCCGTGGGTTCGGTCATGGGAGCTTACGTTTCTTTTCGCACCTCGGACCAGATGTTTGCGAGACGTTCGTCGGCCGCGCGTGGGCGCCTGGTAACGGTGGCCTCGAAGGTCCGTTCGTCCGTGAGCGTCACGACCACCTCCTCGAAGTCAATCGCGTATCTGCTCGCATGTTGGCCGTCTGGCCGAATTTCAATTCCCTCTTCGAGGAGTGACGACTCGGTGAGCAGTTCCAGTTTGCGGTAGGTTGTCGACAGGGGCACGTCTGCCGCATCTGAAATCTCATCGGCGGTCATCGGCTCACTCAGCACGCCGACGATGTCTCGACAGTCCGGATCGTCCAGGGCATCGAGCACGGTCTGCAGGTCGGGCGATGGCTCGGCCGCGAACGCATCACGGACCATCGTGAGATGACCGTCCCCGGCGAGCCACATAACGCCTCCGACAACGGTCCGTGCCGTCGGAAACGGTTGGAGGCGGATGTCACCGTGTGAGAATGCCCCCTACCTTTATGGGCGTTCTCACGAAAACGCCGTTCTCAGAAACTCAAAACGTGTTTTCCGGTTTATCCGGCTCGCCGTCGAACCTCCACCCAGAGGTGACCACCAATGTTCGAAACGTCTCGGAGACGGGTACTTCAGGCACTCGGTGTCGGCGGGACCGCCACGATTGCCGGCTGTCAGTCGCAAGCACCACGTAACGGCGAGGCCCAACAATCGCCGTCGACAGCGCAGGCACAGCAGGTCGACGCCGATACCGTCGCGGCCGATCCAGCCGACCTTCCGGACCCGATCGACCGAGACGAACCGCGGACGATCCAACACACGCTCACGACCGAGGAAGTGACGGCCGAAATTGAGCCCGGCGTCACCTTCGACTACATGACGTTCGACGGCCAGATTCCGGGACCGATGATCCGGGTCCGCCAAGGTGATACTGTCGAGCTGACACTCGAGAACCCACCGGAGAGTGCGATGGCACACAACGTCGACTTCCACGCCGTGTACGGGACCGGCGGGGGGTCGATTGCGACCACGGCGACCCCGGGCGAGACGAACGCGCTCCGGTTCCAGGCTCGCTACCCTGGTGCGTACATCTACCACTGCGCCGTCCCGAACTTGGACTACCACATCTCTGCCGGGATGTTCGGCATGATCCTCGTCGAGCCGGCGGAAGGGTTGCCGCCGGTCGACCGGGAGTTCTACTTCGGCCAGCACGAGCTCTACACGGGCAAGGACACTGGCGACGAAGGCCACCACGGCTTCGATATGCAGGCCATGGCCGACGAACGGCCGACGTACGTTCTCCTCAACGGTGAGAAGTACGCGTGGGCGGCGGCTGCTCGAGGCCCACTCGAGGCCGAGGTTGGCGAGAGCGTGCGGGTGTTCCTGGTCACCGGTGGGCCGAACGTCTCGAGCAACTTCCACCCGATCGGCAACGTCTGGAGCCGTGCCTACCGCGATGGCGGCATCCCGGCGGATGGTGACCTCGAGGCGTACGCCGACAAGCACATCCAGACCATGAAAGTCCCACCAGGGAGTTGCATGATCGGGGAGATGGAGACGCCAGTCCCCGAGCGGATCAAACTGGTCGACCACGCGCTGAGCCGCGTCGTCCGCAAGGGACTCCTCGCGGAAATCGACGTCACCGGTCCCGAGGACGAGTCGATTTACGACCCCGACTGGAACGATTCGAGCCACGAAGGCTCACTCTACGGCTGACCGGATTGCGCGCCACCGGCTTGTTTCCCCCGACCGCGGATCTTTTCTCCTCACCCGTGCAAGACGGGCTGTGCTTTCGCTCGAGCTCCATGCACACTCGGCGGCCTCCTACGACGGGCGCGACCCCGTCGAAAAACTCCTCCAGCAGGCGGCCGCCGTGGGGCTCGATGGACTGGCGGTGACCGACCACGACGCCATCGAGGCCAGCATCGACGCCGCCGACGCGGCGCCCGATTATGGCCTCGTCGGCATCCCCGCCATGGAAGTGACCAGCAGCGCGGGACACGTCCTCGCGATGGGCGTCGACGAGTTGATCCCGGCCGACAGGCCGTTCGACGAGACAATCGAGCGCATCCACGACTGCGGTGGGATCGCGATCGTCCCACATCCCTACCAGACGTCCCGGAGCGGCGTCCTCGCAGAGATTTCTGAATCGGAGCTGATAGCCGCCGACGCGATCGAGGTGTACAATTCACGCCTTTTGACCGGCCGGGCCAATCGAAAAGCCGAGCGGTTCGCCCGGCGGAACGGATTGGCCATGACAGCCGGGAGCGACGCGCACATTTTCGAGATGGTGGGCCAGGCCGTCACCACGGTCGACACCAACGAGCGGACGGTCGACGCCATTCTCGAGGCGATCGCTGACGGCCGCACGAGCGTCGAGGGACGACGCACGCCGTGGCGAATTAGTTTCCGCCAGGCTGCTGGGGGCGTCAAGCGACGAATGCGGGCCCGGGTGCAGCAGCTCCTCGAGTGAGGGTCTGCCGACGACCGGCGGATATACAGCCGAGAGTCAGTCTGTTACCGTTGCGATTGCCCGTTTTCCGATTTCGACGACGTCGGCCGGCAGCTCATCGGCCCGATCGTCGAGGGCTGCCGGCGTGACCCACTCCCAGTCCGCGGCGGGCTGTTCCCCCTCGGCTGGTGAGATGTCCTGCGAGTCGGCGGTGCCGTAGAAAATAAAGTCGATGTGCTGGTGGCTCACCGAGCCATCTGGATGGACATCGATGTCTTCGAGCAGAAAGTGCTGTGGGCGTGGGATGCTCGAGACCGTCTCCGTCTCGATCTCACCCTGCGGTGCAACGAGATCGATCTGGAGGCCGAGTTCCTCGCGGACCTCTCGCCGCGCAGCGATGTGGGGGAGTTCGTCGCGTTCGATGTGCCCTCCTGGCGGTACCCACATGTCCAGCCGATCGTGGGCGTGGAGGGCTGTCGCCCCGTCAACAACCACGTACACGGTCGCAACGAAGTGACGCGTCGTTTCCATACGAGGGTCACGGAACGGGGCCCGCTTCGTCGTTTCGTTCGACCGTTCGGACCCAAGACGCTTAGTGTCGCACGAGCCAAGTAGGGGCATGGCGACTGAGACGGTGACTGTGACGATCGAGGCGGCTGGATCGAGCGACGAACTCGACGTACCGACGGCACTGATCGACGCCCTGAGCGAAGCGGGGGAGGCGGCCCCGACCGTTGTCGGCGACATCGCGATGCTCGGTCTCGCTCAGCAGGCCCACGGACTCGTCCACCACAGCTCCGGCGACATCGACCCGGATCTCGATGCGGCCGAGTCGCTGGTGATGGAACACTTCGAATCTCGATTTGGCAGATCGTTCGGAGAGGTCACCGGGCACGCCCACTGACGTCGTAGGCGAGGACGACGCCGTCGTCGACGCGCTCGACAGCCGTCAGAACTAGGTCCGGAAAGTCCTCGACGAACCCATCACCGTCGGCGAGCGTCGGTGCGTCCCGCCCACCAATCAGCCGTGAACCCACGAACACCGACAGTTCGTCGACGAGACCGGCCGCGAACACGGAGAAGATGAGGGTGCCCCCGCCCTCGACCAGTAACTGGTCGACTCCGGCTCGCTCGAGGTCTCCGACGGCTGCCGACAGGTCGACACGCTCTCGCCCGGCCGTAACGACCGTCGCGCCGATGTCCTCCAAGCCGGCGATGCGATCCCTCGGGGCCCGTTCACTGGTGAGGAGGAACGTCTCGGCCCGGTCGTCCAGCACGGCGGCATCGGGGGGTGTTCTGAGCTGTGAGTCGGCGACCACTCTCGCCGGGTTTGGTGGGTCGCCTCGGTCCTGCCGTGCCACGCGGCGGTCGTCGTCGGTGATCGTCAACGACGGGTCGTCGGCGAGAACGGTCCCGACCCCCACCATGACGGCGTCGCTCTCTGCGCGGAGGGCGTCGACCCGGTCGAAGTCGTCGGGCCCGCTGATGGCGAGTTGTCGCCGCTCCCTGGTGGAGAGTTTGCCGTCGACGCTCATCCCGGCGTTGACGACCACGTGCATACCACCGGTAGGGCGCTCCCCGAAGATATCCTTTGGCTCTCGGCGCACGGCGATGAAACGGCCGGGATCAATGCGGAATCCGATCGCCGACCAGCGGTTTGTCTCGCCGCATCGACACCGCCGACCGACCGGAATCGTCGGTTCGGCGCATCGGACCGGACGCACGCAACCGTTTTTGTAGGGCCGGGTCGAACGGGGCGCCATGAGTCTCGACGACCATGCCGAGGAGATCGCCTCCGACCTCGGCGTCGACAAAACGGAGGTCAAAGCGGATCTCGAGAACCTCGTCTCCTACAGCGTGCCGATGGAGGAGGCGAAACAGAGCCTACGCCGTAAATACGGCGAGGGGGGCAGCGACGCCGGGAGTCCCACCACGCCGAAGGACATCGCTGCGGTGCGCGTCGGCGACGAGTCGGTGTCGGTCACGGCCGTTGTTCTCACGGTCGGGAAACGGTCGATACGCTACCAGGGCGAGGACCACGTCATTCTGGAGGGGCAGGTCGCCGACGAGACCGGCACCATCTCGTATACTGCCTGGGAGCCGTTCGACATCGAACCGGGACAGACGGTCCGCATCGAGAACGCCGGCATCCGGGAGTGGGAGGGCAATCCGGAGTTGAACCTGGGTGAGCGCACCACTGTCGACCCCGCGGACGAGACACTCGAGGTCCCGTACGAAATCGGGGGAGATCGGACGCTCACCGAGCTGGCAGTCGGCGACCGGGGAGTCAATCTCGACGTCGTGATCGAATCGGTCGAGCGCAAGACCATCGACGGCAGGGATGGCGAAACGGACATCCTGAGTGGCGTCGTGGCGGACGAGACGACCAGGCTCCCCTTCACCGACTGGGATCCACACGAGCCGATCAAAACCGACGAGACGGTGCGGATCGAAAACACGTTTGTTCGGGAGTTTCGCGGCGTCCCGTCGGTGAACATCTCCGAATTTTCGATGGTCGAACCCCTCGATCGACGTATCGAGCCGGCCGAGACCGCGGCGGAACTCACCGTCAAGGCGGCCGTGGACTCCGGCGGCCGTTTCGATGTCGCAGTCGTTGGCGACGTGCTGTCCGTCCGAGACGGATCCGGACTGGTCGAACGGTGTCCGGAGTGCAACCGGATCGTCCAGAACGGACAGTGTCGGAGCCACGGCGACGTCGATGGGGTCGACGATCTCCGGGTGAAGGCGATCCTCGACGACGGGACCGAGACACTGACCGTGGTGCTCGGCCGTGACCTCACCGCCGAAATCTACGGCGGCGATGTCGAGGACGCGAAAGCCCACGCCCGTGACGCCATGGACAAAGACGTCGTGGCCGATCGAATTCGGTCGGCCATCGTCGGCCGCAAGTTCCGCGCTCGCGGCTCGCTGAGCGTCGACGACTTCGGCGCTAACCTCGAGGCTGAATCCTTCGAGCCAGTCGAGTCGGACCCCGTCGAACGGGCGTCGTCGCTCCTCGGCGAGGTAGAGGGATGAGTGGCGCCGACGAGGACGATGACGGGCCAGGCCGGCGAGAAGTGGCGTACCGACTGTTCGCGGCTGAGTTCGACGACGCCACGCTCGAACACTCCGAGAGTGATCGGGAACGGGCTCCGAACTACGTCATTACCCCGACCGGCGCGCGCGTGAACCGCTTGTTCGTCGTTGGCGTGCTGACGGAGGTCGAACCGGTGAGCGACGAGGTGCGCCGGGCCCGCGTCGTCGACCCGACGGGCGCGTTTGTCCTCTACGCTGGGCAGTATCAGCCCGACGAGCGGGCCTTCCTGGAACGGGCCGAGCCGCCGGCGTACGTCGCGGTCACTGGCAAGGCGCGGACGTTCCGACCGGACGACGCCGACCGCGTCTTCACGTCGGTCCGCCCGGAGTCGATTAGCGATGTCGACGCCGACGCCCGCGATCGGTGGACGGTCGATGCCACCGAACGGACGCTCGAACGCATCGAGACGATGGCCACGGCATTCGCGCTCGAGGAGTCTGGCTCGACCCTCCGTGACGCCCTCGAAGCAGACGGCGTGGACGCCGGCCGCGCCGATGGCATCACCCTCGCGATCGATCACTACGGCACGACACCGACGTACCTGGCCGCCGTTCGCCGCCTCGCCATCGACGCCACCCGCCTCGTCGCGGGTGATCTTGACGAGGTGGCGCCGCTCGACATCGATCCCGACGCGGCTGGCGACGTCACGCCCGATGCCCTTCTGGCCGATTCGGTGGAACCCACCCAGACCGCCCCGGACGATGTGGGTGCCGAGGAGACAGCTGCTGTGGATTCCTCCAGTCCATCGGCCGAACCGACCGAGGAACCCTCGACGGAGGAGGATGAGGAGGAGTCAGTCGATCCGGACCCGGCCGAGCCGGTGTCCGAACCCGGCGACTTCGAGATCGACGAGGCCGAGCGCGAGTCCATTGAGGCGGAATTCGGCACCGAATTTCAGTCCGGGACGGAGGTCGACGACCCTGGCGAAGCCGACATCGACACGCCCGATTCCCCGCCCGAGCCGGACGACGATGCGGAATCCGCGGTGGCACCAGACGAGTCAGAGGAACCGGCCGACGAGGACGTGGACCTGGTCGACGCGGCCGTCACCGCCATGGATGAGTTGGACGAGGGTGACGGCGCCGACCGAGCCGCCGTCGTCGAGGCGGTGATCGATCGGACCGGTGCGGATTCGGACGCCGTCGAGGACGCCATCCAGGACGCCCTGATGGACGGGCGTTGCTACGAACCCGACGACGCCACGCTGAAGCCGATCTGATGGCCGTCGAACCGGTCCCGGACGAGGCGGCAGCGATTGCCGACTGCGACGACGAGCGCGTGCTCGTCATCGCTGACTACCACGCCGGGATCGAAGTGGGCCTTCGACGCGAAGGCGTCGAACTCGCGAGTCAGGCTGAGGCACGGCGGAGTCGTGTGGCGACACTTCTGGACGACACCGATCCGGATCGGCTGCTCGTGCTCGGCGACCTCGGCCACGCAATCGGTGATCCGTGGTACAGCGAGCGCGACGAGTTGGAAACGCTCCTGTCGATGATTCGACAGCGGGTCCCGATTACGATCGTCAAAGGCAACCACGATGGAGACGTCGAGGTGGTTCTGGACGATCTAGAGATCGATGCAACCGTGACCGACACCACGGGCACGCGGCTGGGCACCGTCGGGTTTGCGCACGGCCATACCTGGCCCGCGCCGGCCGTCCTCGGCGCAGACACCCTCTGTGTCGGACACGAGCATCCCGAGGTCCGCCTCACGGACGAGGTGGGTGGCACCCGCCACGAGCGGGTGTGGCTGCAGGGCGACATCGACCCGGAGCCGTTTCGTGCGTTCCACGACGTTTCCGGGCTAGCGATCGACGGCGAGCTGATCGTCTTTCCCGCGTTCAACGAACTTTCAGGCGGGACGTGGGTCAACGTCCCGGAACAGGAATTCCTGGCACCGTTCCTGCCCGACGGGCTCACGGCGGGTGAGGCGTACCTGCTCGACGGCACTCGCCTCGGTCCGTTCCGCGACGTGTAGCCTACACCAGTACCGATAGTGCCGCCAGTCCAGCCTGGTCAGTTCACGCACACCTGGAACGCTTCCACCGACAGGCAGTCCGTCGCCGGGTGTTCTCTGACACCCGACTGGCGACGGGCTTAATCGGCTGACCCACCAATCACCTGGCGATGAGCGACACCGCGAGCGGGGCCGCGGTCTTCGCGGTTCTGGGCGATGCCGTGCGGGCAGCCCTCTCGGATCGGGGCTTCGACACGCCCACGGAGCCACAGCGCCGGGCGATTCCTCCGCTCGCCGACGGGCGCGACGCCCTCGTCGTCGCGCCGACCGGCACCGGCAAGACGGAGACGGCAATGCTGCCGGTGTTCGATGCGATCGCCGGCACCGATCGGTTCGGGATCAGTGTGCTGTACGTCACGCCGCTCCGGGCGCTCAATCGCGACATGCGCGACCGCCTCGATTGGTGGGGGGAGACGCTCAATCTGGCCGTGGACGTCCGCCACGGCGACACGACGGACTACCAGCGCCAGAAGCAGGCCAGCGATCCGCCGGACGTGCTCGTGACGACACCCGAGACGCTGCAGGCGATGCTCACCGGCGAGAAGCTCCGTGAGGCGCTCGCTGACGTCGACCACGTCGTCGTGGACGAGGTCCACGAACTGGCAGCCTCGAAGCGTGGCGCACAGCTGACGGTTGGCTTAGAGCGGCTACGGGAACTCGCCGGCCAGTTCCAGCGGGTCGGGCTCTCGGCGACGGTGGGCGACCCCGGCGAAGTCGGCCGCTTTTTGACCGGCGACCGGGGGTGTGCCATCGTGGAAGTCGATGTCGGGAGTGCCCTCGAACTGGACGTCTATAGTCCGACTGTCACCGAGTCGGATCGCTCTCTCGCCAGCGAACTCGTGACGGACGCGACGGTCGCCAGTCACGTGCGGGCGATCGACGAGATCGTCGGCGACCACGAGTCGACGCTGATCTTCGTCAACACGCGCCAGACGGCCGAGGCCCTCGGGTCCCGGCTCAAGGAGTACGGCACTGACGTCGGGATCCACCACGGGTCGCTCGCCCGTGGCGCTCGGATCGACGTCGAGGAGGATTTCAAGAACGGCGACCTCGATGCGCTGCTGTGTACCTCGTCGATGGAACTCGGGATCGACGTCGGGCACGTCGACCACGTGGTGCAGTACAACAGTCCCCGCCAGGTGTCCCGGCTCCTCCAACGAGTCGGCCGGGCCGGTCACCGGCGCGACCTCGTATCGGCCGGGACGATCGTCACCAGTCACCCGGACGACGTCATCGAGGCGATGGTGATCGCCCGACAGTCTCGCAACGGGCTCGTGGAACCGGCGGCGATTCACCACGGCAGTCTGGACACCGTCGCGAACCAGATCGCCGGGCTAGTGATGGACTTCGGCGAGGTCGACGCGATGCGGGCCTACGACGTCATCACCCGGGCGTATCCGTTTCGGGATGTGAGTGCTGGCGCGTTCAAAGACGTGGTTCGGGAACTTTCAGACAATCGCGTGATCTGGCTCGACGAGGACGATGATACACTCTCGAAGCGCCGGGGGACCTGGCAGTACTTCTACCGCAACCTGTCGATGATCCCGGACGAGGCGACCTACGACGTCGAAGACGTGGCCAGCGGTCGGCGGATCGGCACCCTCGACGAGCGGTTCGTGGTCAACTTCGCGGCGCCCGGGGAGATTTTCATCCAGGGTGGCGAGATGTGGCGAATCACCGACGTGGACAGCGAGGAGGAATCGGTCACGGTCTCGCCTGTCGAAGATCCCGCCGGGGAAGTTCCCTCGTGGACCGGCCAGGAGATCCCAGTCCCGAAAGCCGTCGCCCAGGAGGTCGGCGAGGTTCGCCGGGTGGCTGGCAGGCAATTCGCGGCCAACGCCGAGACAGACGCGATCGCGGATGATCTCTCAACCAGGTACACGATCGGTTCCACGACCGTCCAGACGGGGCTGGACACCGTGGCGGAGCAGGTGTCGGACGACAGACCCCTCCCGACAGACGAGCGTCTCGTCATCGAGGCCGCCGATCGCTCGATCGTCGTCAACGCGTGTTTCGGCCACACGGTGAACGAGACGCTCGGTCGCTTACTGTCGGCGCTGCTCGGTCAGCGTGTCGGCTCGTCGGTCGGCATGGACGCGGATCCGTACCGGATCGAGCTCGACGTCCCGCGGGCGATCGGCGCGTCTGACGTCCGCGAGGTGCTTGAGGGGACGAATCCGGATCACGTCGCCGGGCTGATCGAACTCAGTCTCAAGAACGCCGACGCGCTGAAGTTCAAACTCGCGCAGGTTGCCGCCAAATTCGGGACGCTCAAGCGCTGGCGGGGAACCGGCTCGGCGCAGTTCGGCCGCGACCGGCTCGTCGCCGCGCTCGAGGGTACGCCTGTGTTTGAGGAGGCAGTTCGAGAGCTGCTTCACGAGGAGATGGCGGTCGACGAGGCTGCAGCTGTCCTCCGGCATGTCCAGTCCGGCGAGGTGGACGTGGTTACTGTCGGCGGCCACACGGCCATCGGCATCGCCGGCCGGAGCTCCGGGAGCGAACTACTCACGCCAGAGAACGCCGACGCGAGCGTCATCAAGACCGTCAAGGAGCGGCTCCACAACGACCGGGTGATCCTGTTTTGCGTCCACTGTCAGGACTGGCAGACGACCCGGCGAGTCGGCCGCGTTCGCGACCAACCCACCTGTCCCGAGTGCAATTCCACGCAGG
Organism: uncultured Halobacteriales archaeon; assembly: GCA_964383875.1. GTDB lineage: Archaea > Halobacteriota > Halobacteria > Halobacteriales > Haloarculaceae > CAYLJD01. The sequence goes on along the minus strand of CAYLJD010000017.1, from coordinate 12,232 downwards.
TCGCGGCGCTGAATCCCTGGGCCGACGAAGCAGTGGCTGCCGTCCGATCGGGCGACAAGGACGAGGAGCAAGAACGGCAGACGCAGCGCGTTTATCGGGCGGCGAGCCTCGTCCAGAGCCACGGCAAGCGAGCGGTCATCGCGCTCGCCGCTCGCGGGGTTGGCCCTGAGAACGCGGCCCGGATCATCAACCGACTCCGCGAGGACGAGGAGGACTTCTATCGTGACATCCTGTCGCGAGAGCGCGAGTATGCACGGACGCGCTCGTTCTGGGAATGAGACGGCGAGTATTTCATTTCGCCACCGCAAGGAGAACACACCATGGCCACGGCCGTGATTTCCCGCTGGGCGCGCCGCTTCGTGCTCGTCGGCGTCGGGTCTCTCGTGCTCGCACAACTCGCTGGTGTGGCCGGTCTCCCCCATCGTACCGAGGTCGTCATTGGCCTGTATGGATTCGTGCTGACCGTCGCGTTTGGGAAAGCGTACTCGCTTGTCCCGTCGTACTTCGACCGTACCCTCGCCGTTCCGCGGGCCCCGGCCGTGCATCTCCCGCTTCACGTACTCGCCATCGGCTGCCTGGCGGTGGCCCCATTCGATGGGACACCGGCCTGGCTCGGCATGCTCGGTGCGCTAGCGTGGAGTGCCGGGATTGCCGTCTTCGTCGGAGCCATCGGGGCAACCATCGCCTCGAATCCGTTCGGTCGCGAGACCGGAACGAGCTCGGCCAACCAGGAGCGGGCCTGGTTGGACAGCGTCGCTAACCCGTTCATGCCGGTGGCGATGCTCTACTTGCTCGCCGGCTCGTATGGCCTGCTGGCGGGAGCGACTCCTCTCCCGACACTGCTGGGCGGGTCGGTGGTTCGGCTCTCGCACCTGTTCGGTGCCGGATTCGCGCTGCTGTTGCTGTTTGCCGTCGGCTATCGACTCCTGCCCCGGTTTCTCGTCGCCAGTCCGCCGAGAGCCCTCGCCGTGATCGTCTTGCCGGCCGGTGCGATCGGCCCAGCGCTGATCGCGATCGGCTATCCATCAGGCTCGCTCTTTCTACTCGGTGCGGCACTCGAGGCAACCGCAGTCTGCGGATTTGCCGTTTCGTACGGCTGGTTGTTCGTGCGTACCGACCGCGACCGAGTCGGCTTCTACGGTCCATTGCTGGGCGTTGTGGCCGGTCTCGGTGGCGTGGCGCTTGGGGTGTGGTTCGCGACAGTTGGGTTTCCGCCCGACTTCGTCATGGCGCACTGGCGCCTGAACGTGTTCGGCTTCCTCGGCCTGTCCATCGCCGGCGTCCTCTTCCAGTTTTATCCGCCCGCCGTTGCGACGTGGCCCATGGCCGGCGACCAACTTGCGCTGGTCACGCTATTCGTCTTTGGCGCTGGCGTCGCTGGCTTGGGTCTGACGGCGGCGTTTGGGGCGCGTGTGGCCGTCTTCGGACACGTCCTGGTAGGGTTGGCCGGGTGTCTCATTGGCTACCTTCTGGCCGGGACAATTCGGGCGAGTACCGCCGGTCGGCGAACATGAGACGGGGGCACGGTCGGTTCCCGATTCCCGAGAACGTGGTGAAACCCTTTTCCATATATCCACCCAACGATGAGGAGAGTAGGTGAAATTTCATGCAGGACCACCAGGTAGTCGATCGGCGGACCGTTCTCAGAGGTGTCGGGACCGTGGCAATTATTGGCACGCTCGCTGGCTGTTCGACCGGCGGCGACGGAAACGGTGGCGGTGACGGCGGCGATGGCGGTATCTCCAACCAGGACGTTGACGACTACCTCTCGGAGACCGATAACTACGACAGCATCCAGGATATGACCGGTCAGTCGAGTGTGACGGTCGACGTGGGTACGGAAGCTAACGGTGGCTTTTTCGGCTACGCGCCGCCGGCGATACAAGTCGAGACAGGAACGACCGTTACCTGGGAGTGGACCGGGCAAGGGAGTACACACAACGTCATTGAGGAAGACGGTGCCTTCGACAGCGGCGAGGCCGTTGCAGAGGAGGGGACGACCTTCGAGCACTCGTTCGATGAGACCGGGACGTTCCTGTACTACTGCGAGCCACACGAAGGCTTGGGCATGAAAGGCGCCGTCGTAGTCGTCTGACGGAGACTGTCACCACGGATTCCGGCCTGATCGAGTGCCCCTGATGCCGGGTCAGAGTTGGCCAGCACACGGACGATTACCCGGGAATGTTAGCTGTTTAGGTACGCGTGGGACAATCAGGAGTCACCGGCTCCGGCGTCGTGTTCAGTCACCCGGACGCCCTTCTCGCCGAGATGCTGCATCCGCCGCCGGGCGAACTCCTCCTCGCGCGTGCCCTGGGTCGCCAGTACGACCATACGGGCCCGGCCGGTCGGCCGCATCGTCCGCCCGGCTCGTTGGGCCCCCTGTCGCCGCGACCCGCCGAGCCCCGAGGCGACGACTGCCAGATCGGCGGACGGGAGGTCGATGCCTTCGTCACCAACGCGGGAGACGACGAGCGTGTGGAGACGACCGGTTCGAAACCCGTCGAAGTGGCGCTCTCGGCGCGCGTGCGGGGTTTCGCCGCTGACGAACGGGACGTCGAGACGGTCTGCGAGTGCACGGCCTTGGTCGAGATACTCGACGAAGACGAGTGCGTTGGCGTCGGGCTGCCGCGAGAGGAGCTGTTCGATTTCGTCGAGCTTGGCCGGGTTCGTGGCGGCGATCTGTCGGCGCTCGTGACCCTCGGCACTGGTATACTCGTTTGCCGCCGCGTCGTCGGCCCACGGGACGTACCGGATTTCCACCTCCGGTTCGGTGACGTAGCCCGCGTCGAACAGCTCGTCCCAGTCCGTCCCGATCGGTGGCCCGATCAGGGTGAAGATGTCCGTCTCTCGGTCGTCTTCGCGGACGGGCGTCGACGAGAGTCCCAGTCGGTGTTTCGTCTGGAGGTCCGCGCTCCGGCGGTGGACCGGTGCCGGCACGTGGTGGACTTCGTCGTAGACGATCAGTCCCCACTCGCGGGAGTCGAACAGTTGCCGGTGCCGATCCATGCCAGCCGTCCGGTAGGTGGCAATGGTCACCGGCCGGATGTCCTTGGTCCCGCCGTGGTACTCGCCGACCTGATCGTCGTCGAGCGTTGTATGGGCCAGCAGCTGGTCCCGCCACTGACTGGCCAACTCGCGACCGGGGACGAGGATCAACGTCTCGCCTTCGACCGCGGCGAGAATTCCAATTGCGGCGACGGTCTTCCCACTTCCCGGCGGACCGACCAGCACGCCCGCCGAGCTGTCGAGGAATCGGTCGACCCACGTCTGTTGGTAGTCCCGGAGCTCGAGAGAAACGTCGACCGGGAGCGGGTCACCCGTCTCGAGTTCGCGCTCGTCGCGGACCGGATAGCCGGCCTCGTAGAGCCGGCGTTTGACCGTGGCGACGGCCTCCGCGGCCACCCAGCTGGTCGTCTCGGAGATATCAGCCCGGAGCTCGGCTCCGTCGAGTTCCTGTCTCGCGACATTGCCCATGAGCTCGGGCGTCTCCGCCGAGAGGACCGTGTACCCATCCTCGTGGGTCTCGAGGGTAAATCGGTTCGCGCGGCGGTACTGGTCCTTGATCCAGTCTTCGAGGTGGGGCGAGGGCTCCCGCAGGACCGACCGGACAGTTCCGATGAGGGCTGACAGGGAGTCGGCGGGCGCCTGCCAGACGTCCTCGCGACGGATCTCGTAGCGGTAGGCACCGGCGCCCGTCGTCGTCACGAGGTGGGCGAACTGTGAGAGCTGCGCCCTGGTGAATTGCGTGGGCCGGTCCACGACGATCTCCCGCCGTTCCGGAAACGGGATCACGCGTTCGCGATTCGCGATTCCGGCGAGGTCTGTGGGGTACCAGACGACCGGATCGTCGGAGACGTCCACGCTATCGACGACGCCCGCGTCAGCCAGCGCGGCGAGTTCCTCGCTCGCCGCCGCCTGGGAGGACGTGCGAGCCTGGGCGTAGCGCGCAGCCGTCACGACTGGCCGGCCGATCGATTCCAGCGCCTCGTAGAATGCCGACGGATCGGCCTCGTCACCCGGGGCCGTGGCGTCGGGCTCCCCGTCTGCGTCAGTCACTGCGCTGGCCTAGCCGACACGGGTTCAAACTGCTTGTGTTCCGCCCACCCTTCACACCTAAACCCCCGCGTATTTGGCGGTCCCCACCCACAATTGGTGGTATGACATGGCACCTTACAGTCGAAGGTGACACCCTCGACGCCGCGCGCGATGCGTTCGAATGGGACATCCCCGCCGAGTACAACGCGGCTCGGGACTTTCTTCGGAAGCACGAGGACACCGACCGGCCGGCACTCTATCAGGCCTACCCAGACGGCCGTCGAGAGACGTATACGTTCGACGACCTCGATCGACTGTCCAACCAGTTCGCCCACGCCCTCGCCGATCTCGGTGTGTCGCGCGGCGATCGCGTCGGTGTTGTGATTCCGCAGAAACCGGCCAACCCCATTACCCACCTTGCCTGCTGGAAGCTCGGCGCTATTTCGCTGCCATTGTCAGTGTTGTTTGGTCCAGATGGGCTCCGCTACCGTCTGGACGACTGCGACGCGGCCGTCGCCGTGGTTGACGAGCAGGTGCGCGAGACGGTCGCGGAGATCAGGTCTGACTGTCCCGCCCTCGACCACGTCGTGCAGGTCGACGGCGACGGAGCGAACGACGTGCACGATTTCGATGCCCTCCTGACAGACCAGCCGACGGACTTCGAGATCGTGGACACGGACGCCGACACGCCAGCCGCAATCCTCTACACGAGCGGCTCGACCGGACCGCCGAAGGGGGCGATGCACACACACGACGTCTGGCTGGGGCACTGCCCGGCCTTCTACGCGTATTTCGAGCGCGACGTGTTCGATTCGACGTACTGGACGCCGGCCGACTGGGCGTGGATCGGCGCGCTCGGCGATCTCGTCTTTCCGGCCTGGCACTACGGGCAACCGGTCGTCGGCTACCCGATGGGTGGGTTCGCCCCCGAAACAGCGTACGAACTCAGTGAGGAGTTCGCGGTCACCGATGCCTTCCTCCCACCCACGGCGATCCGCGAGATGATGACCGTCGACGAAAGCCGCTACGACCTCGCGCTGGAGGCTATCTGTACGGGCGGAGAACCGTTGACGCCGGAGATTCTCGACTGGGCGGACGAGGCCCTGTCCGGAGTGGTCGTCAACGAACTGTACGGCCAGACGGAGGCGAATCTGCTCGTCTGCAACTGTCGAGACTGGTTCCCAGCCAAGCCAGGATCCATGGGCAAGCCCGTCCCGGGCCACGACGTCGGGATCGTCGATCCGGAGACAGGAGACGAACTGGGGATCGACGAGGTCGGGCAGATTGCTGTCCGGCACGGCGACGATCCAGTCATCTTCCAGGAGTACTGGGAACAGCCGGAGAAGACGGCCTCCGTTCGGGTCGGCGACTGGCACCTCACCGGCGACTTGGGGACCCGGGACGAGAAGGGATACATCTGGTTCAAAGCCCGTGACGACGACATCATCATCACGGCAGGGTACCGGGTCGGGCCCGGCGAAGTCGAAAGTGCGATTCTCGAGCACCCGGATGTCGGGCAGGTCGGCGTCATCGGCGTGCCTGACGAGCACCGAACCGAGATCATCAAGGCGTTTGTCCAACCCGTTGCGGGCGTGACGGGCGACGATAGCCTCCGCGAGGAGATCCAGAACCTGGTCCGCGACCGGCTGGCCAAACACGAGTATCCGCGAGCGATCGAGTTCGTCGACGAGTTACCGCAGACGACGACCGGCAAGATTCAGCGCCGGAAGCTCCGAGACTGAGTCCTGTCGCACCGCCCGGCGAGTCGCCCGTGAGTTTCCGGGTATTGCGGAGTCAACACTGCCGAGTCCGTCCTGGGTCGCACGTTCGACATCGAATGCTCCACGAACGAGTACGAACACTCGACGGCTTACCGCTCCGCGTCCGGCGTACGGGTGACAAGCCGTCGAATGACTCCGATGAGCCGGCGGATCCCGCGCACTATCTGGTCTTTCAGCCAGACGAGATAGGTCACGATCGTCTCCCGGGTGAATGCGATGACGCCACCGATCCCGTCCCGATCGTAGTGGTGTTTCGCCTCACGGAGCCAGGCACGGAGGCGCATGACTCCACCGGCTACCCCGTTGTCGAAGAACAGCACGACGATCAAGAGCAAGACTCCGAAGCTAAACTGCCAGTTCTGTTCCAGGAGGGGGAACTGGCGGATGAACCACCTGATGTACTCGTAGCTGAAGGCTCCCAGCGCGGGACCGAGGAAGGAGTACGGTCCCCCAATGACGGTCATGATGACCGGATCGGCGGAGGCAGTCCAGTGGGCGTGGGACTCCGGATTCACGTTCGTGGCGAGGGGGATGAGGAGGGCGCCGGCCAGTCCCGAGAACGCCCCCGAGAGAATGAATGTCATCCACTGGTGGAACGTGACGTTGATGCCGAGTGCTTCCGCCCGTTCGGGGTTCTCCCGCACCGCTTGACAGACCGCTCCGAAGGGTGACCTGACGATCCGCCAGAGCAAGTACATGCCCACCACAACGACGAGGAGCGTCAGGAAATAGTACGCAATCGGGTCGGTAATATCGACCAACCGGAACTCCCAGCCGAACAGATCGACTTCACCCATGAGGATGCTCAGCCCGTCCGAGCGATTCGAGAAGTTCCCGTCACCGATGCCCATGGCCTGGAGGATGGCGCCAATGGTGTCTTGGAGAAACACCACGAAAATGGCCATGCTGAACGCCAGCGTGATGAGCGCGAAGTAAATCTCGGTGAGTCGAACCGAGAGGAACCCGATCATGACGGCCACGATCGTGGCGAAGACCACACCAAGGACCAGGGCGAATAGCCACATGGCCAACGGCGAGGCCCCGCCAAACAGTTCGGGAATCCCGAGTGCTGGTCCGACGACGTTGACCGCTTTGGCTACAGTGTAGCCCGCTACGGCGATGAACATCGCGTGTCCGAATGAGAGGAGTCCGGTATAACCATAGAGGAGATTGAACGCCGTGGCAAAGAGGACAAAGATCAGCGTCTGAGCGAGAAGTGACGTCTGGAACCCGCCGAGGACGAACGGCGCCACGATGAGGATTGCGGCAGCTGCCGCCCCAACCCAGTGGGTAGTGTCGACAGTCCGCAGCCGATGTGTGAACCCGTAACTCACGTTGGTGCCCTCGCCCGTTTACATTCCCGGAGGGAGCCCGGATTCAGACAGCAGATCGAGTGCCTCCGACCGATCGATTTGATATTGCTCGATGTTCGTCTGCCCGGCGCCGTCGTACGGCACGTCGGCGTCGAACGACGATTCGCCGATGACAGTCGAGGCATTCGCTTGGTGGTTGGTTTCGTCGAGAGTAATCGTCCCACGGGGATCGTTCTCGAACGTGTATCCCTCCATCTCACCGATAATATCCTCGGAATTCGTGCTTCCGACGGATTCGATGACTTCTTTGTATATCTGGACGGCCGCCCACGTGCTGCCGCCGGTGAACGTCGGGTACGCCAGGACGGAATCGTCGTCTGCGTACGCCTCTTCGTAGAGCGAGATAAATCGCTCGTCGGCGTCCGTCCCGTACGCTCCGGGCCAGTACCAGCCCGAGTAGTGGACGCCCTCGGGCATCGTGTCCCCGAGTGCTTCGAAATTGGTCGGGTCAGCGCCGATCGTATCGAAGACGTCATCGACTTGGTCGAACAGCCCTTGATCGGCAGCCTGGCTCGTAAACGTGACCGTGTCTCCCGCCCAGAAGCTCGTAAAGACGACATCCGGGTCGTTTGCGATGATATTGCTGATGTTCGGGTTCATGTCACTCGCGCCGAGTGACGGGAATTCCACCGCGACAACCTCGTAATCGAAACCCAACCCATCGAGGTACGCTTGGTAGTACTCCCAGCACTGCTGGCCGTAGGCGTAGTCCGGACCGGCATTGGCGACCCGGAGACCATCGCTGAAGTTGTCGACCGTGTACTGGGCGATGGCGTAGGTCATATCGGCAGTCATCGAATTGGTTCGGAACAGATTCGGAAGCCCAGCGGCACGGCCGTCTTCTTCGTAGTAGTCGCCGAAGGTCTCTGTATCGTGTTCCGTGATGAACGGCGTCCCGATGTCAGTGAGGGTAAATGGAACGCCGAGGGACTCGATCGTCGGACCGGAATTCAGCGTCACCCCAGACGAGGTGAGGCCGAGCATAACGTCGGCACCGAATTCCTGGACCAGACTCCTGATCTGGCCCTGTGGATCGTCCCCGTGGTCACGAACCTCGATTTCCACGTCCCGTCCGTCGATTCCACCCTCCTCGTTGACCGCGTCGACTGCAACTTCCGCGGCGGCTTCGGATCCAGCACCGAGCGCTTCGGCCAGCCCCGAGAGGAGGTAGATGCCACCGATCCGAATCGGCTCATCACCACCACCGCCGCCGCCGAGACCACCACAGCCAGCGAGGGCCGTCGCTCCCCCGACCCCGGCGGCCGCGAGAAACTGTCGGCGGTTGACGAACGACGAGTTACTGGGCTCCGAGTCACCGTGTAGTTGGCTGCGTCCGTGCGGCATGCCCGTTGAAACCAGTTGACGAGATAAAAACCTACGTGTTTATAGTCGGACGATTGACACCTGTGTCGGGCCCGCATCCACGATCCATATCTGGAAGTTGATATGTATGGAAAAGATTTAATCGCCAGGTAGCGGTTGACGGAGTATGGTCTCGACGGAGCTGCTTATTCAGCAGATTATCAACGGGATCAGCATTGGGAGCTGGCTCTTCCTTGTGGCGGTTGGATTGAGTCTGATTTTCGGGGTGCTGGGCGTGCTCAACTTCGCTCACGGAGCGTTGTTCATGGTTGGAGCGTACGCGGCGCTCGTGACGCTCAACGCCGTCGGGAACTTCTGGCTCGGACTGCTCGTCGCGACCCTGGCCGTCGGAGTTGTCGGGGTCATTATCGAATTCGGCTTCATCCGGCAGCTGTACGGCCGTGCGGAGGAGGTGTTGGACCAGCTCTTGTTGACCTTCGCGTTTGTCTTGATCATCACTGATTCCATCCGATTCATCTTCGGCTCCGATTCGTCAGTGACGCCAGCACCGGGACTCCTGCGATTCGACATCCAACTGGGGGCCGGATTCGACATCACTGCGTATCGAGCGTTTCTCATCGTGGCATCGGTCGTCGTCCTCGGACTCATTCTCCTCACGCTCAGAACGACAAACTTCGGACGGATCGTCCGTGCGACTACGAGCGACCGTGATATGGCGCTGCTCCTGGGTATCGACGTCCCCCGACTCTATACGCTTGTTTTCTTCATCGGTGCCGCGATGGCCGGACTGGCCGGTGGCCTCATCATCCCGTTGCAGTCAGTAACGCCAGAACTCGGGAATCAGGTGATCATCAACGCCTTCGTCGTCGTGGTCATCGGCGGCCTCGGCTCGTTCATGGGGGCCTTCATCGGGGCGTATCTCATCGGCATCATGATCGCAGTCGGGAGTATCTTCGCCGCGGGTGCCGGCCAGCTGTTCCCGTTCCTCGCGCTCATCGTCGTGTTACTGCTCCAACCGGAGGGACTCCTTGGAGGTGTGGAGGCGTGACGACCGTGCTCGAAACCGAGAATCTGGAACGGCGGTTCGGTCGGCTCGTCGCCGTCGACAATGTGAGCGTCAGCATCGACTCCGACGAAATCACGAGTATTATCGGGCCGAATGGCGCCGGGAAGACGACCTTCTACAACCTGCTCAGCGGTCGATTGACACCGACGAACGGGACGATTCGCCTCCGGACCAATGGTGGCGACGAATTACAGACAATCTCGGGCCTTGAACCTTACAAGATAAACAGACTCGGGCTCGCTCGGGCGTTCCAGATAACCAACGTCTTCGAGGGGTTGAGCGTCGAAGACAACATCCGTATTGCGCGCATACGCCAGAACAACCAGACGCTGGACATTCGGTCGATTGCCCGTAACGATCCCGCACTTACCGAAGAAGCCCACGAAATTATCGAACTGACCGAGCTCGAAGATGTCGCGCAAACGCAGTGTGCGAACCTCTCTCACGGTGACCTCCGAAAGGTCGAGATCGCGCTGGCTCTCGGCACCGACCCATCGGTGGTTCTTCTCGACGAGCCCACGGCGGGCATGAACCGGGCAGAAACGAAACGGATGGTCGAGTTGATCGAGCAACTCGACGAGGAGACGGACACGACCTTTCTGGTAACCGAACACGACATGGAGGTCGTCCTGGGGATCTCGGATCGAATCCTCGTCCTCGATGGCGGCGAACTGATCGCGTCGGGAACGCCCGACGAAGTGATGGCGGACGAACATGTCCGCGAGGCGTACCTGGGGGGATCAGCCGGATGACAGTGCTCGAACTCGATGACGTGGACGCATTCTACGGAAATAGCCACGTCCTGTTCGACCTCTCGCTGTCCGTGGAGGAAAACGAAGTCGTCGCCCTGCTGGGACGGAACGGCGCGGGCAAGACGACGACACTCCGCGCCATCACTGGGACTGTTCCCCGTCGAGAAGGCTACGTCGGGTTCCGGGGGATGAACGTCGTCGACAACTCAGTCAATGAGATCAGCCATTTGGGAATCAAGCTCGTTCCCGAGGAACGCCGCATTTTCCCAACCCTGACTGTCGAAGAGAACCTGCAGGTCGCGATTGCTCAGGCGACCGACCCTCGGCCAGCCGACGATATGTACGAGATTTTCCCGACGCTGAGTGAACTGACCAACAGTCTCGGCCGTCATCTCAGCGGCGGCGAGCAGCAGATGCTCGCCGTCGCCCGGGCACTCGTCCAGAGCCCTGATCTCCTCTTACTCGACGAACCGACCGAGGGGCTAGCTCCCGTCATCGTGGAAGACCTCCGGGACGTGTTCAACGAGGTCGTCCAAGAAGACGTGACCGTGCTGATCACCGAGCAGAACGTCGAGTTCGCGCTTGATCTCGCCAGCCGCGCCTACATCATCGAAAAGGGAGCGAATGCCTGGGAAGGGTCGGTCGAAGACCTCCGCGACAACGAGGAACTCATGGACGAGTACCTCTCTGTCTCGGTGACTGCCGAGGCCGATTGATCCCGTTTGCTCGTCGCGGCTGGGCCCGACTTGAGCGAGATCGATGCAGACTGACGTGGCTCTCCAGGCCACGTCGACGAAACACTTATCCTGCGTCGGCGAAGTTACTCGAATACCGAGTAACCATGTCCGACACCGAGCGAGCGGACCACCTTGCGACTGTCGAAGACGGCTGTGGCTGTGCGGAAATCTGGGAGTACCTGAGCGACCGACGGGCCAGCGAGTGACGCCTCCGAGGGCGCACCTTTTTCTCACGGAGACAACTACCCGGTACTGATGGTCGAGCCCGAGGCTGTCTGCGTGCTGATTCCGACGTACAACGAGGCAGAGACCATCGGTGACATCATCGACCGGTTCCGGGCACGGGGCTTCCAGAACGTGCTGGTCGTCGACGGCGATTCGACCGACAATACGCGGTCAATCGCGGCCGACCACGGTGCCCACGTGGTCGTCCAATCGGGGTCGGGCAAGGGCCAAGCGATCCGCGAGGGGCTGGATCGTATCGAGGTCCCGTACGTTGTCATGATGGATGGAGACGGCACGTACCGACCAGAACAGGTTGATCGGCTCCTCGAGCCGCTGTCTTCGGGGGCGGCCGAACACGTGATCGGCAACCGATTCGCCGATATCGAACCCGGGGCGATGACCCGGCTCAATCGCACCGGGAACCGGCTCATCAACTGGGCGTTTGCGGCGATTCACGGGCGCCGACTCGGAGACGTACTGAGCGGTTACCGGGCGTTTACGCTGGATTCAGCCCAGTCGCTCGCTCTCACGGTCGACGGGTTCGGGATCGAGACCGAAATGTCAGTCGAGTGCGTCAAACACGGCGTGCCGACCGCCGTTGTCCCGATTACGTACGAACCCCGCCCGGTAGACTCACAGACGAACCTCCGGCCCTTTCGGGACGGCGCACACATCGTGCTGACACTGTACAAAATGACCAAGACGAACAACCCACTGTTCTATTTCGGCAGCGTCGGGGTGTTGAGCCTCCTTATGGGCTTCATCCTGGCTGGATACGTCGCCGTCGAGTGGTTCACTCGAGGAATCTCCCACGAGGTCATTGCGGTCGTCGCAGGAGTGGCACTCATCCTCGGCATCCAGCTCGTGATGTTCGGCGTGCTCTCGGATCTGATCGTGACTGTCAATCGCGAACAGACCCGACAGTTCAGGCGACTCACTC
>CAYLJD010000016.1:33188-38387 GCA_964383875.1 uncultured Halobacteriales archaeon | reverse complement strand
TCTCGGACGCCGCGGAACTCCTGCAGATCACCGACCAGCTCGACAAGATGCCCGCTGACCTCTCGGGCGGCCAGCAGCAGCGCGTCGCGTTGGGCCGGTCGCTCGTTCGCGACCCGTCAGTGTTCCTCTTCGACGAGCCGATGTCGGACCTCGACGCGAAACTGAAGGCCGAGCTCCGGCCGGTCGTCCAGCGGGTCACCGACGAGATCGGCTGTCCGACGCTGTACGTGACGCACGATCAGGAAGAGGCCATGACGATGTCGGACCGGATCGCCGTCATGAACGACGGCTCGCTCGAACAGGTTGGGGCCCCAAAGGAGGTCTACGACGATCCCTCGTCCGAGTTCGTCAGCGACTTCATCGGTCAGCCGAGTACCCAGTTCTTCGACGGCGAACTGGCGGCATCGAACGGCGCCTTGACGCTCTCGATTGGCGACTACGACTACGACCTCCCGTCGACGAACGGGCTTGACGAGTACACTGGACAGCCAATCCGGGTCGGCATTCGCCCCCAGGATATCCAGGTCAGCGATGACCCCTCCGACGGGATTCCAGGGACGCACATCCTCGACGAACCGCTCGGTGACCAGACCCACAGCTTCTTCGATACCGAATTCGACGAAATAATCGTCGTCACGCCGCCTCATTTCGATGGCGATGGTGGGGAATACGGCCTCATGATCGATCCGAGTGCGACCAAACTCTTCGACGCGTCGTCAGGTGTTCGGATCGGGTGACTTGATCCCCGGACGCAGTTTTTCGGGGTGACGACAGCATCCTGAGCGATTCGTTCGTGCCGTTCCCTACCCGAGCTTCCCGACCGCCGTTCGACCCGTTGCGGTTCACCGCCGGTTTTGGCTGGCGGTACGATAGTCTCCTGGCGCCCCTCTCTTACTCCTCGTCCGCCGACGCGGCTCGCGTCGTCGCCGACGTGTCCATCTCACCAGTCACGACGTAGTCGACATCGTCGCGCGGGATCGACCGGACCACGACTGTACCGGCGATCTGATCGCCGATGCGCTGTCCGTCCGCGACGAGGGCGCTCACGAGACCGACAACAAGCGGTGGGATGCCGAGCAAGTCGATGTACATCGCGATGTTGCGGAGCGCACTCGCGCGGCCCGTACATGGCCGTCCGTCTGCCATCACGACAATCAGTCGTCTGTTGACTTTGCCTGGCGTGCGGCCAAAGTGCCACTCGAAGGCAAAGGCGTAGGTGATGAAGACGGGCACGAGGACGAGGACCGACAGCCAGATCGCTCCGGACCCGAGGGCCTCGAATTCGGCCGGAAATAGTTCGCTGATCCCGTAGAAGACTGGAATCACGACGAAGACGTAACACACCAGGAGATCGATGGCTGCCGCCGCTCCGCGGGCGAGTACAACGGCTGTCTCCGATGCCGAATCGAGGTCCGGCGCTGGCTGCTGGCGAGTCGGCCAGATCGCATCCAGCACGCGATTCAGCACGGAGGCCTCTCCTGATACCGTCTGGCATGTGCACACCCGATCCTCGGCTCGCGGCGGTCGTCGATTCGACGCGTGTTTCCGATGGTGGAACTCACTCGATTTTCACGTCTGAGCGGAGCGTCAATACCGTATAGACGACCAGGGCGAGGGTGAAAAAGCCGAAGGCCCAGACGTCGAGCGTCAGTGTCTCGTCAACGGTGTAGAGGGCAACGGTCGTGAACGCAGTGACGGCAATCGTCCCCACCATCTTCCACCGTCCGAGCAGCTGTTTGGCGACGACCTGCCCCCGCCGTTGTGGCGCAAACGTGGCCCGCTCCGCCGAATCGCCGAGGCCTGCCGTTCGCCTCGACTGGGTCTCGTCGTCGGCCCCCGTCATTCGTTCAGGACTGGCCGGCGATGGGTTATATAGATGTGGGACTCGACCCAACGTCGTCTGCGTTTCCCTCGGTCTATCCGGCGAATGTCCGACGCACGGCGTCACCGATCTCGTTGGCCCGGGCCCGCTGTTCGTAGCCGTCACGGATTCCGTTCGTCACGTAGGCCATCGCCAGTCCGATGTCGGGGTCGGCCCACGAAATACTGCTCCCGAGCCCCCCGTGGCCAAACGTGCTCGGCGGTGCGAGCGAGCCGTAGCTGTCGGTAGGTGTCCCGGCGAGGTGAAATCCCATCGCGTACCGCCGGGGACCGCCGATCGTGTCGTCGTGGGCGACCGCGATCTGGAGATCGGTCGCCGCCTCGACCGTCTCGGGTTCGAGGATGCGGACTCCGTCGAGTTCGCCGCCGTTTGCAAGACACGCGTAGAACCGCGCCAGGTCACGGGCCGTTCCGACTGCATTCGCGGCCGGCATCTCGGCCCGGTGGAATGCCTCTTGGTTGAAATTCGCGGCCGCGTCCCCACGATTGCTCCCGAACTCGACATCCGGCTCGCGGGCTCGGTCGAACTCTTCGAAGCCGACGAGCGTGGCAACGTCATCTTGGATCGCGTCTGGCAACCCAAGGTAGGTCTCGTCCATGCCGAGCGGGTCGAGCACGTGAGTCTGGAGGTACTCGCCGATGCGCTCGCCACTGACGCGTCTGACCAGCTCACCGAGGACCCACCCGTAGTTGAGTGCGTGGTATGCGGCGGTGCTCCCCGGCTCGAATGACAGATCGATGTCCTCCATCGCCGCAACGGCGGCTTCCCAGTCAGTCCACCGGTCGGGACGGGCGTCGAACGGACCGAACGGGAACCCACCTTGGTGGCTCAGCACGTGCCGAACCGTAATCTCGGCCTTGTCGGTCCCCGGCTCTGCGAACGCCGGCCAGTACTCGCGGATGGTGTCGTCGTACGCGAGTTCGCCGCTCTCGATGAGGTGGTGTACACACGCCGCCGTGAGCGGTTTGGTACACGAGAAAAAGACCATGCGCCGCCTGGGCGCGAGCGGCTTTCCTCCGGGCTCGGCCACCCCACCGGCCCGGTCCACCACCAGTTCACCATCCGTGTACACGGCCAGTTGGGCGCCGTGGTGGAGGCCGACGGTGAGGTGATTGTCGAAGAGCCGCTCCAGTCGTGTCCGGTTGTCGACCGTCATGGCTCCCGCTCGGTCGGCGGGAACTTAACTCGGGTGCCAGGGGTGGAAAGCGCCGGTTTCCACGACCGGCTCCCCAACATACTGGGCACAAGACTTTATGGCCAGTCTCACCACGCGACGTGTATGCGCGAAGCGGAAGTCTCTGTAGCCGATCACGAATTTGCGACGATGGGCATCGAAGACCTCGTCGACATCGGACGTGAGGCGGGCCTCGTCGAGATGGACGAACTCACCTGCAACGGCCGGGGCGGTGTCGTCCAGGCCGAGGTCGAGACGCGGATGGACGAACAGCGACTCGACGCGCTCTCGTTCGTCGATAGCTGGGAACACGTCGCCGAATTGGCAGAGACCCACGTGTACGTCGTCGCGTTCACGGCGCCGGACCTTCCGGACTCACTGTCGGATCAGGCTACGGACTTGGTGGGGACGTGCGACCCCGATCTGGACGAGAGTGGGGCGACGATGTCGTTCGTCGGTCCCCAGGACGTCATCGCCGAGCAACTCGACGAGTACGAACAGGCGGGCGTGTCGCCGGACCTGCGTCGCCTCGGCGGCTATCGGGGGCCGGACCGACCGATGGAGGACCTGACCGAACGCCAGCGGGAAGTGCTGCAGACGGCCTACGACATGGGCTATTACGAGGTGCCCAGTCAGGCCACCACCGAAGAGATCGCTGCCGAACTCGATCTCGACCCGTCGACCGTGGCGGAGCACCTCCAGCGGGCCGAGAAGAACCTTCTCTCGCACCACCTGTAACGTCACTCGACGAGGGCTGCGGCCAGGTCAGTCGCGCCGGCGAGCGGCAGGGCGACGGTCGCTGCCGGGACCGATGCCGCCCAGTGTCGGTATGCGGCCTCGTCCGGAAACGCGTTGACGTACGGACAGATCGCCGCGTATCCCTCGGCCAACGTCGGTTCGCCGTCGCTGTCCTGCACGTCGCCGTCATCGATCCCGAAAGAGAAGACCGCCGACGGCGGCCGGACGTGCAGGTGCGTGCTCCCCATCGCCCGTGCGCGAATGACGGTGCCGTCCGGACTCACCGTTCGCACGTCGACGGGTTCCTCCGCGAGTGCCGCCACGATCACCGCGTCGTAGAAGCACTCGAAGTACGTCCGCTCGTCCTCGCGGTTCCCCCAGTGCGGCGTTTCATGGTCAGCGACGCACAGCTCCGCCATCGACACGGCCCCGCCACCTGTCTGCCGGCGGACCGCTTGGGCCCACTGACTGAGCGTCTCGATGGACTCTCCACCGACGAACTGGCCCAGCGCCGTTGCCACGTCTTGGGGGAGTGCCGCCGCAAGTGGATCTGGTCCTCGAATGATCTGGGCTCGTTCGTTGGCTGGGCTGACGGCGGGCCCGTCCGTACTGTCTGGGGCGTTGTCTCGGTCACAGTTGCACATCTGTAACGGCTCCACTGCACGACTCCACGCCCCGTCCGGGAGGCCGTTGTTCCCACTCCGTCCGGGGTATTTACAAGGCCCACAGTTGCTTCGACATGGCGGATTTGGGCGTACGTAAACCGTCCCAGTCAGTTGGGAGTGACACCGAGGGGGCCGGGACACGGCCTCACTGACGAAGTGAGCTCTCTCATGCGCGAATCCCACGCACTCTGGCAGCGGCGGAGAACAACCACCAGAGACCCCATCGAACCGCCCGGTCGGGAGCAGTCACGGTCCCTTGGGCCGCCCATGTCGGTGCTGGTCCGCGCGGGGGTGACGCGCCGATGAGCCGGCTCCGTCGCCCGTTTACGTCCGTCGCCGACCACAGCCGGTTGGTCATTGTCGTCCTGCTGGTGGCATCCCTCGCCGCCGGCGCCGGGCTGACAACCCTCGATACCGGGACACAGTTCCAGACGTACCGGGGTGAGAGTCAGGAGGCGGCCGCTCTGGACTACGTGGAGGCGAACTTCTCGTCGGCCCGCGAGAACGCGACAGTCGCGCAGCTTGTGATCCGTGACGAGAACGCCATCGACCGGGAGACGCTGCTCGCGTCCCTCCGGCTGCAGCGGGCGATCCGCGAGAACGAGACGGTCGCGCCGGTCCTCGACGACGAGCGGCCGACCGTCGGTCTGGCGAACGTGGTCGGGCGGGCAGCCGTACACCGACGCGCGCCGAATGCATCGGTCTCCCTCGATGCTCAGATCGACGCACTGGAGGCCGCA
>CAYLJD010000016.1:0-33088 GCA_964383875.1 uncultured Halobacteriales archaeon | reverse complement strand
CAGGACAGCATGCAGCTGGTCGGACCGCTCGCACTCCTGTTCGTACTGGTGACACTCGCTGTCGCCTACCGGGACGTCGTCGACGTGCTTCTCGGCCTGGGTGGCATCGGTCTCGTCCTCGTGTGGACTTTCGGCGCACTCGGGTGGCTCGGGATTCCGTTCAGTTCACTTTACGTGGCGATCCCCGTTCTCCTGATCGGGCTGTCGATCGACTACGCCATCCACGTGTTCATGCGCTACCGCGAGGAGCGCGCCGCCGGCGCGTATGGACCACGGAACGCGATGCGCCGAGCGCTGCCGTCGGTTGGCGTGGCGCTCGTCTGGGTCACGCTGACGACGGCAATCGGCTTTCTGTCGAATCTCGCTGGCCCGATCGACCCACTCGGCGATATCGGCGTGATCAGTGCCATCGGGATCGTCTCGGCACTCGTCGTCTTCGGTGGCCTGATTCCGGCCGTGAAACTCGAGCTGGATCGCCTCGCCGAACGACTCGGATTCGACCGGATGGCCCGACCGATCGGCACGGGGCGGAGCCGGTTCAGATCAGTGCTCTCGATCGGCGCACATGCGGCGACCACGGCGCCGCTGGCCCTGCTCCTCGCGGCCCTCCTCGTCACGGCCGGGGCCTCGGCCGCGGCGACGGGTGTCAGCACCTCGTTCGAGCCGCAGGACTTCATGCCCGGCGAGACGCCCGACTGGATGGCGGAACTCCCGGCAGACCTTCAACCTGGGGACTACGAGGCAAAGGCGAACCTGGCCTACACCTCCCGTCACTTCGCAACCCAGGACGCGCAGGCCGAGGTGCTCGTCCGGGGAGACGTGACGGATCCGGCGGTGCTCGAGCGGCTGGCGGCGGCCCGGGACGTAGCCGGCCGCCAGGACACGGTCCAGGTCCTCGCCTCGGGTGACCCGCGCACTCGGTCGCCACCCGGCGTCATGCGTCGCGTGGCGGCCCGGAACGACGATTTTGCGTCGACGCTCGCCGCAGCCGATAGCGACGGCGACGGCAGTCCGGACCACGATGTCGCGTCCGTGTACGACGCCCTCTTCGCCACCGCCCCCGCCGAGGCCAGCGCGGTCCTCCACCGAGTGGACGGCGAGTTCGCCGCCGCACGGCTGACGATCGGTATCCAGGAGAGCGCATCGAGTCAGACCGTCCGCGACGACGTTCGAGACATCGCGTCGACTATCGACGGACCGGATGTGACCGCCACGGCAACCGGGGAACCGGTCGTCCGGCCCATCGTGCAGGACGAACTCCTGACGACCCTCGTCACCAGCCTCCTCGTCACGCTCCTGTTCGTCCTGGCCGTGCTCGCACTGGGCTACCGCCTCACCTACGGCAGCGCCACCCTCGGCGTGGTGACACTCGTCCCCGTTGGCATGACGGTCATCTGGATCATCGCGACGATGGCCCTCCTCGGGATCGCGCTCTCGGTCCTCACAGCGCTCGTCGCGAGCCTGACGATCGGGATCGGGGTCGACTACGCGATCCACCTGACCGGGCGATACGTGGAGGAGTTGCAGCGTGGCAACCCGCCAGCTGGCGCCGTCGGCGCGGCGGTTGCGGGGACCGGGTCGGCCCTGTTCGGGAGTGCGGTGACGACGATGGGCGGCTTCGGCGTGCTCGCGCTCGCTACCCTCCCGACGCTCCGCCAGTTCGGAATCGTCACTGCGGTGACGATCGGCTACGCCTTCGTGGCGTCGGTGATCGTGCTCCCGAGTCTGCTGGTCGTGTGGTCGCGATACGTCGGGGTGGCGACCGGGCCGTCAACCCGGTCTAGTACGGGTGCGGCTGTCGCGACCGGAGACGACTGACGCCTCACCTGCGACTCACTGCGGATCACGGTCCCCCCTGGTCGGTTTTCGGACATCGGATTGGCCCTCAACAGAGCCCGTTCAGCCCCTTTTGGCTCCCGGCGGTCCTGCCGACGCCACAGCCGTGGCCTACAGGTTCTCGATCAGCTCGACAGTGTACCCTTCGGGGTCGGTGATGAACGCGATCCGCACGTCGAGTTGGTCTAGCGTTTGCGGGTCCCGCACCACCTCACTGTCCCACGACGAGACGGCCGACTCGACAGTGGCATCGACGTCCGCACAGGCAACGGCGATGTGGTGAATCCCGGCTGGCGTCGACGGTTCGTCGACGACCCGAAACTGGATCTCCGCCGGGCCGGCGCCGCCCACGTAGTAGTTCTGGACACCATCCGTCTGGAAGTCTCGGGTGTGCTCGAGCCCGAGGAACCCTTCGTAGAAGTCGCGCATCGCGTCGAGGTCTGCGACATCGATCGCTGTGTGGAGTACATCCATACGGCGAGATCGGCGGCACTCCCCAAGAAGGTAGAGGGTGGGAACGACGACCATGGGCTCGCCGACCATCCGCCACCGAAACAACGCGTCTCAACGGTCACACCGAGGGAAAACGACTTACCGGCGTCTCCGTCAAGTGACACCATGGCAACACAGACAGATCCCGAGGAACACCCCCTCGGCGAAACGACGATTGTCGACACAGACGTTCACATCGGGTACGCGGAGGGTGTCGTGGAGGCGGTCGTCGAACGGATGGACGACCCCTGGGCCGGGTACGTCGATCCCGACCGCACGCCCGACCGCTACCGCTACCCATCGCCAGGCCTCCCCAAGCCGCTCGGTGGACGAAAGGAGTTCCTCATCGAACCCGAGAAGAACGCGGCGAACACCCACCCCGCTTTCATCAGGGAGGTGCTGATGGACGAGATCGGGGTCGACTACCCCATCTGCAACATCCTCTCGGCGACCGAGCGGGCCTGGAAGACCGATCGGGTGATCGCGGAGACGCGCGCCCAGAACGACGTTCTGATCGAGGAGTTCCTCGACGGCAACGACGACTTCTATGGACTGGCCAACGTGACGATGCGCGATCCCGAGGCCGCAGCCGCCGAGATCGATCGGGTTGGCGGCCACGACCAGGTCGTCGGCATCTTCGTCTTCTCGGGGGCTCACGGCCAGAAGCCGCCGGGCGACCCGCAGTACGACGTGGTCTACGAGGCCCTCGCCAGGCACGACCTGACCCCCACGTTCCACGTCACCAACTTCGTCTCGAAGGCCCCATTTCTCCAGGAGTACGAGAAGATGATGGCCTGGCACGCTATCGCCCAGTCCTGGTCGATCCAGCACGCGGTCCTCAGTCTGATTGCCCAGGGCGTCCCGGCGAAATTTCCAGAGCTGGACTTCGTCATGCTCGAAGGCGGGGTCACGTGGATTCCCTGGGCGATGGCGCGGCTCAACCGGGAACACGGCCAGTGGCGGAGCGAGGTGCCGTACCTCGAACAGAGTCCAGAGGCGTACCTCCGCGACCAGTTTTACTTCTCGACGCAACCCCTTGAGGAGTTCGACGATCCGTCGGACATGCTCGCCATCCTGGACATTATCGGACCGGAGTCGCTTGTCTTCTCGACAGACTATCCCCACTACGACTTCGACGACCCGGCGGCCATCGACCGGTTCATCGGCGAGTTCACGCCCGAGGAGCGCGAGATGGTGTTCAGCGGGAACGCGATCGAGGCCTACGGGCTTGACATATGAGCGACAGTGGGACTGCGCACGTCGTCGCCGCTGCCGAGGACATCGACGAGGGAGAGCACGTCGTCGTCGAGGTCGACGGCCGCGAGATCGGTGTGTTCAACGTGGGTGGGGAGTACCACGCGTACACGAACTGGTGTCCCCACCACGGTGGCCCGGTGTGCGACGGATCGATCGACGGGACGACCGAAGCGAACTTCGACCGCGAGACACTCGAGCGCGATCTCGAGTGGGTCAAAGAGGGCCAGGTGCTGCGGTGCCCCTGGCACGCCTGGGAGTTCGACGTCACGTCAGGCGAGAGCCTCCACTCCGACCAGTACGAGTTGATCGGCTACGACGTCAACCGCGAGGGCGACGACCTGGTGCTTCGTCTCTGAGTCGACCGGCCCCGCCGAAAGGATGACGGACGCTCGGCGGGATCTGGGGGTATGTACGACCGGGTTCTCGTACCGACGGACGGGAGCGAGCCGAGCCAGCGGGCGGCCGACCACGCTGTCGACATCGCGAGTCAGTATGGAGCGACGGTCCACGCGCTATTCGTCGTCGATCAACGGGGTACGGGGGCGCACTTCGACGCGGTCGTCGAAGCGCAGGAGGCGGAGGGGGAGGCGGCGCTCGACACGGTCGGCGAACGGGCCGACGCTGCCGGCGTTCCGGTCGACAAACATCTCCGCCGTGGCGTGCCTCACGAGGAGATAGTCGACGCCGCCGACGAGTACGACGCCGACCTGATCGTCATGGGAACCCACGGCCGCACAGGCTTCGATCGGGTCGTCAGCGCCGGCAGCACCACCGAGCGAGTCGTTCGGCTGACGAGCGTCCCGGTCCTCGTGGTCGGCGGGGCTGACGCGTAGCACGCAAACCCGGGGCCGTCTCCGTATTCGCCGTGGACAACCTTTAAGCGCCGACGTCAGCAGGTTGGTCCATGCGCCTTGCAGACGTCTCTGCGGAAGCGAGGGAGGGGAACGTCGTTCGGCTCCACGACGAGACTGTCGAGCACCACAGCGACGCTCCGGCGATCGAGTTTCACGGCGAGGTACTGACTCACGCAGACCTGCGCGACCGAAGCGCGAGTTTTGCAGGCGGCCTTGCCGACCTGGGGCTCGACCCCGGTGACGTGATGATGCAGTACATGCCGAACTGCCCGCAGAACCTCGTCAGCTCCTTCGGCGCGTTCCGGGCGGGCGTGATCATCTCGCCTGTGAATCCCCAGTATCGGAAACGCGAGCTCGTCTACCAGCTCGAGGACAGCGGTGCCGAGGCGGTGGTGACCCACGCAGCCCTGGAGGAGCACCTCGAACCGGCCATCGAGGCAATCGATGCCGATCCGCTCGTGATCAGCGTTGACGCGGCCGGCCCAGACGCCCACGCGTTCCAGGCGGTGCAGGGTGAGCCGACCGTCGCCGAGCGGGCCGACGACGACGTGGCCTACATGCCATACACGTCGGGGACGACCGGTCGGCCAAAGGGAGTCGAGCTGACGCACTACAACTTCCGTGCCCAGACCAATGCAACGCTCTCACAGCCCAGCGAACTGGATCCGGAGTCGGTCAAGAGCCTGGTCTGGCTTCCGCTCTATCACATCACCGGCTTCACGCACACGGCATGGCAGCCCCTGATCGGTGGGAGCAGCGTCTACTTGCGGAGTGCTGCCAACTGGGACCCGAACGACGCGATGGCTCTCATCGAGTCGGAGAACATCACCCACTTCGTCGGCGTCACGGCGATGTACGTCGACATGGTCACGAGCGAGGAGTTCGGCGACCACGACCTGACGAGCCTCGAGAGCGCGAGCGAGGGGGGCGCGAAGATGTCCGTGACCATCCAGGAGGAGTTCGAAGAAACCGCTGGCGTCGAAATGAGCGAGGGATACGGGCTGACAGAAACCAACGGCGCGACGCACACCCAGGCCAACTCGACGTTCGGCCTCCGCCACGGGACAATCGGCCAGCCCCTCCGGGCGAGTGACTGCAAGATCGTCGACGAGGACGGGACGGAGGTCGCGGCGGGCGAGGAGGGCGAACTCCTCGTTCGCGGGCCGCACGTCATGAAGGGCTACCACAACATGCCGGACGCGACTGAAGCGGCGTTCACTGACGCTGGCTACTTCCGGACCGGTGACGTCGCGCGTCGTGACGGCGACAACTACTACGAGATCGTCGACCGGAAGAAGCACATGATCAACTCCGCGGGGTACAACATCTATCCGAGTGAACTCGAGGAACTGCTGAACGAACACGAAGCCGTTGCCGAATCGGCGATCGTCGGGATTCCCGACGAACGACGAAACGAAGTCCCGAAAGCGTACGTCGTGCTCAGGCCCGACTACGTGGCCGGCGACGACGTCACCGAACAGGACATCCAGGACTACTTCCTGGAGACTGTCGCCCCGTACAAGCACCCCCGGGCGGTCGAATTCATCGACGAGCTTCCCCGGACGACCTCGGGGAAGGTCCAGAAGTTCAAGCTCCAGGAGCGCGACGAGGACGCGTGACCATCCTCGTCCCGCCGTACGTGACCGCCGATGGCGGGCCCCGGCTCGTCGAGGTGCTGCGCGATCGCCGCTCGCCGCTCGACGTGATGTACGCCGAGGATGACGCGGCTATGCTGGAAGTGGCGCCAGACGTGGAGATCGTCGTCACGAGCCGACTGCCGGACGACTTGCTGGAAGCCGCACCCGAGCTCGAGTGGGTGCAGGCGCTCAGTGCCGGGACGGACTTCTACGACTATCCAGTGCTGGAAGAGCGGGGTGTGATGCTCACCTCTGTCTCTGGTGTCCACGCGAAACCGATCGGCCAGCAGGTTCTCGCCTACCTCCTCTTCTTCGAGCGACGATTCGACCGTGCTGTCGCCCAGCAAGCCCGCCGCGAGTGGGATCCCTATTTCGCCCGGGAACTCGGCGACCGGACGATCGGGATCGTCGGCGTCGGGGCCATCGGTTCGCAGGTCGCAGAGTACTGCGACTCTTTTGGGGCGACGGTCCTCGGCGTCAAACGGGATCCGAGCGAGGCGCCAGCGGCAGTCGACGAGATCTACGGCCCGAGCCGCCTCGGCGCGGTGCTCAAGGCGAGCGAGTACCTCGTACTCTCGTGTCCCTTGACCGACGAGACGCGAGGCATGATCGACGCCGATGCCCTGGCTGCACTTCCCGACGACGCCGTCCTCGTCAACGTCGGCCGGGGAGAGGTCGTCGACCAGGACGCCCTGGTGGCGGCACTCGAGAACGGGACGCTCGGCGGCGCGGCCCTGGATGTCTTCGAGGACGAACCGCTTCCTGACGAGTCGCCCCTCTGGGGGCGGGACGACGTCCTGATCACGCCCCACATGGCCGGTTCGACGCCCCACTACTGGGAGCGGGCCGCGGACATCTTCCTCGACAATCTTGACCGATACCGTGCGGGTGAGGCGTTGCGAAACCGCGTCCTGTAGCGGGACGCGGCCGCAGGTCTGCCACATCGCGTCGATTCGGCTATTCCTCACGTTGGATAGTCGATCGGCGTTGATCGACACGGTTATATTAGTAGCTTATTATATTAGGAATTGCTAAAATGAGTGGCAGTGACTCGACCGAGACACGGACTGACGAACGGCCAGGGCGGGACATCGCCACCCATCCGCTCGACCACGACGAACTCGCCGCTGACGTGGAGACGCTGGCAGCACTCGGCAACGACACTCGATACGAGCTCCTGCGACTCATTGCAGGGCGGGACGACGGCCACTGCGTGTGTGAACTGGAACCGGCCCTGGGCGTGAGTCAGGGGGCGGTCAGTCAGGCACTCTCCCGGCTCTTCACCGCCGGACTCGTGGACCGACGGAAAGCGGGCACGTGGCGGTACTACAGCGCAACGTCACGAGCGAGCCGGCTGCTGGACGTGCTCGACGAGACTCGGGGGTCAGACTATGAGTGAGCAGTCTGGTGGCGGCCACGGACCGGCCGACAACCTTGATCCGCTAGCCCACCGACGCGCCGTTCGGGAGCGATACGCTGCTATCGCCGCCGGCGATCTGTCCACTTGCTGCGAGTCGACCGACGATGCAGACCGGGCCCGGCAACTCGGCTACGACCGGGAAGACCACGACGACGTGGGCGACGGAGCGAACCTTGGATTGGGCTGTGGGAATCCGACAGCCATCGCCGGCCTGACTGCGGGTGAGACGGTCCTCGATCTCGGGTCAGGTGCCGGGTTCGACTGTTTCATCGCGGCACAGGCCGTTGGGGAGACCGGTCACGTCATCGGGGTCGACATGACGCCGGAGATGGTCGAGAAAGCACGCACGAACGCCGATGACCAAGACCTGTCGCACGTGGAGTTTCGGCTCGGGGAAATCGAGCACCTCCCCATTGCGGACGAGACGGTCGATGTGATCATCTCGAACTGTGTTATCAATCTCTCGCCGGCCAAGCCGCAGGTCTTCCGGGAGGCCCACCGAGTCCTCAGGCCGGGTGGACGGCTTGCTGTCTCCGACGTCGTGCTCACGGCTGACCTCCCGCCTGACCTGGCCACCGATCCGACCGCCGTGGCGGCCTGCATCGGCAGTGCAGTGCCGATTGCCGATCTTCGGGACACGATACGTGGCGCCGGGTTTGCGAACGTCTCGATCGACCCGAAGGACAACAGTACGGAGTTCATCCGCGAGTGGGACGACGACCGGGATCTGAGTGAGTACGTCGTTTCGGCGGTGATCGAAGCGGAGAAACTGGCGACCTGACACCCAGCCTGGTGCCATCGCGGAACTCCGTGCCGTCGCTCGGCGGGCATCGCACGAGGCGCAGAGACTGCTCCTCGGAACGGGCACAGTCGAGTCGTGGCTACCGGCATCCCGCGTTCGTCCGTGGCTCCAAAATCTGATTGCCACTCCCTCCGCAACCCCTCGCCTGACGCTCCGGGCGACACTTTCAAGCGACGACCGGGAGAGGCCAACCTATGTCAGACCTCGACATCGACGCGATGGTACCCGGACTCTCCGCCGAGACGGCCGACCTCGCCGAACGGGCCGAGGACCTCGGCTTCGACGCGGTGTACACGCCCGAAACTGACCACGACGCGTTTCTCCCACATCCGCTGATCGCCGACCGAACTGAGCAGATCCAGCACGGGACACGCATCGCCCTGTCGTTCACGCGCAGTCCGATGGCCCTCGCCTACATGGCCTGGGACCTCGCGGACTTCTCGGACGGTCGGTTCATCCTCGGCCTCGGCACGCAGGTCAAAGGCCACAACGAGCGCCGCTTCAGTGTCGATTGGACGGCCCCGGGTCCCCGCCTTCGGGAGGTCGTCGAGTCGCTACGACACATCTTCGACGTCTTCCAGGGCGAGGCCAGTCTCGACTACGACGGCGAACACTACTCCTTCTCGCTCATGACCGAAACCTTCGATCCCGGGCCGATCGATGAGCCGCACGTCCCGATCTACATCGCCGGAGTCAACGAGTACAACATTCGACTGGCGGGCGAACTCTGTGACGGCCTCGCAATGCACTCGTTCAACACGCCCGCCTACACCGACGACGTGATCGCTCCAACGGTCGCCGAGGGGGCCGAGGCGGGCGGTCGCTCACTCGACGACGTCTCGCTGTCGGCCAGTCCGTTCGTCGTCTCGGGGGAGACCGAGGCAGAACGCGAACAGTCCCGGGACGCGGCACGTCGCCAGATCGCCTTCTACGGCAGCACTCGCACCTACCTGGACGTGCTCGAGCACCACGGCTGGGGCGATGTCGGCCAGGAACTCCACGACTTGTCGCGAGAACAGCGCTGGGACGACATGGCCGACCTCGTCACCGACGAGATGGTGGCCACGTTCGCCATCGAGGCCCCACCGGATGCCATTCTCGACCGCGCCCGGGAGATATATGGCGACGTTGCAGATCGGGTTGTCCTCCCGCTCGAGCACGCTGACGCCTATATGAAAGAGTAATACCGAACGTCTTCGCTTTCCTCGTGGGTGACCTCCCCGCGTCGCTCGAGCGTGCCGAGTGCGCCGACCGTGTCCAGCAGCCGTGCGGGGTGATCAATCTCGCCGACGCGCTCTTCGGCGATCTCGATGGGTGTCGCTGGTTCGATCGATTCGAGCGCCTCGCGCGTTCCCGTCACGATATCGTGTAGTCTGGAGCGGGTGTGCGCAATCGCACTCGCGACGTCGGTGAAGACGGGACCGTGACCGGGGAAGACCCGGTCGAACTCGCGTTCGGCCAGTCGGTCCATGGACGTCGAGAACGCGTCGATGGCATCGTAGGCCCCGTGATCGATCCCGACGTAGAGGGTTGCGGGCTTGAACGGCTCGAGAAGCACGTCGCCGCTGAACAGGACCTGTTCGTCGTCGAGTGCTGTCGCGAGGGCCGCGTGGTGAATCTGGTGGCCGGGCGTGTGGATTGGCTCGAACGACCGGCCAGCGACGTCGAGCGTCTCGCCGAACGCATACCCGTTTGCGTGGTCCGGTCCGAGCAGCCGCCGGTCCCGACGAAGCGATTCGCAGGCGCGTTCGACCTCCCGTTCGATCTGATCGACGTCGAGCCCGATCGATCGGCCGACTGCGCGGACACCCGTCGAGAGTTCGATCTCTTCGCGCTGGACCTGTTCGATCGCTGGCTGCGGAGCGTACGCCGGGACACCGGCGTCGCGGAAGAGCGCCAACTGGCCGACGTGGTCGGTGTGGGGGTGTGTGGCGATCACCGCCGCGATGTCGCTCGGGTCGTACCCAGCCGCGTCTAACTGGTCGACCATCGCCCCTCTCGTCTCCTCGTCCGGCCCCGCAGCGTCGATCAGGATCGGTGCTGGTGACTCGATGAGATAGGCGGCCACGTCACCGGGTGGAAAGTCCGTCTCGAACTCCAAACGGACGACCGAGTCGGTCGTCCCCACGTGTGTTTCGCTCGCGTCCATTACCCCGTCGGAGGCCGTGGAGGCGCTTAAACTCGGTTATCCACGGCGCATCGGCTGGACCGACACTCTGCAACCTGTATCTCCCGATTCGCTCAGAAGCTGAACAGGTCGATCCCGCCAGTCACGCCGATGACTTGTCCGGTCACGTAGCCGGACTGCTCGGAGGAGAGGTACGCGACGAGGTCTGCGACGTCGCGTTCCGTCCCCAGCTTTCGCATCGGCGTGGCGCGAGCGATCCGAGCGAAGTACTCGTCGACCTCCTCCAACTCGTCGATCGAGAGCTCGGACAGGTCGCCGACGACGATGTTCGGGGCAACGATGTTCGACGTGATCCCGACCTGAGCGCCCTCGAGTGCCAGCGTCTTGCCGAAGCCGATGAGTGCCGACTTGGTCGCGGAGTACGAGGCCTGCCCGAAGCCGCCATACCAACCAGCCATCGACGACATGTTGATAATCCGTCCCCAGCCGCGCTCCTCCATCCCCGGCCAGACGGCCTTCGTGATGTTGTACGCTCCCGTGAGGTTGACCGCGACGTCACGGTCCCAGACGTCGTCGTCGAATCCCGCGATCCGGCCACGGGCGTCGACCATCGCGGCATTGTTGACCAACACGTCGATCCCGCCAGTTGTGTTCTCGAGGTTGGCGATTGTCTCGTTCACCTCGTCGCGGTCGGTCAAGTCGCACTCGACGGCGTGGGCCGTCTCTCCGAACTCGTCCTCCAGCTCGTCGGCAATCTCGCTCGCACCATCGTGGTCGACGTCGAGAACGACCACTTCAGCGCCTTCTTCAGCGAGCACGCGACAATCTTCACTGCCGATCCGTCCGGCGCCACCCGTCACGAGTGCCGTCTTGTCAGCCAGTCCGAGATCCATGCCAGTTCGTGCCGACGGTGGGGACATAAGCCTTTTCGACCGCTTCTGGAACCGGCGTCCGCCGCCTCTAGCCGGCACGAGTGAGCCGATCACGGGCTGCCCGAAGTGCGGTGGCCGCCGTTGCAGGCGTGACGTCGACCGGCTCGTTGTCCATCGACGTCTCGTCGATGCATGCGAGCGCGCCCGCCTCGTCGATGCGATCGTCCGGCGGGAGGACGTCGTCGAATCCGAGCTCGACGAGGAGCGTCGCGAACGACTCCCGGTCCTCGTGTGCTTCGAGTTCGAGCTGGGCGAGCGTGCAGACGCCGACGAGTTCGCCGTGGCCTGGCCCCGTGTGGCCGGCGAGCCGACAGCCGATTTCCAGTGCGTGTGCCCCAGCGAGACCGCCGTTCTCGAAGCCGAGTGCCGAGTGGCACGTCGCCACCTCCACGGCTCGTTCCACGGTCGGCGTGACCGTGTCTCGCCCGACGGCTGCCAGCGCATCGACTCCGTCCGCCGCGACGACCGCTCGACACCGGCGGGCGAGGCTCAGGGCCGCGTCACTCGGGTCGGTCTCGTGGGGTGTCTGCCCGTTGCTTTGGGCACAGGCTTCGGCCTCGTACGCAGTCGCCACGGCGTCGCCCAGCCCCCACCCCAGGAAGCGGGCGGGCGCGCGGACGATGACGCCCGTATCGACCAGGACGAGTTCCGGTGGGGTGGCCCGCGGAAGCGCTTCGACCGGCCGATCTGCCTCGTCGTAGACAACCGACACGCCGCTCGCCGGGGCGTCGGTACTCGCGATCGTCGGGACGGCGACGAACAGTCGGTCCGTCCGTGTTGCGGCCGCTTTGGCCGCGTCGATGGCCGTCCCCCCGCCCACTCCGAGGACCAGATCCGCGTCCGTGTCGCGGATACACTCGGCCAGCGCACCGATTCGATCGGCCGTCGACGTGGTGACGCCATCCACAGTCTCAACGTGGTCGATGTTGGCCGCTGCCAGCCCAGCACCAAGGCGGTCTTCCACGATCGAGAGCGCGGTCTCCCCGCCCATCACGACCGCTCGGTTCGCGACGAGGATCGATAGGTGCTCCCCGGCGATGTCGAGGACACCGTCGCCCTGGACGTATCGGCCGGCGGCCCGGAGTCCGTGCATGGCCAACTTCATGGCGGCAGCTGGCAAAAACGCCCGGTCCACGTGATGCTTCGATGTTCGTTTGACGACCTGTGTGAGTGCGCACGCTCCCGAACGCACCCCAGCGTACTGACTGCCCGGTTGGGGCCGGTACGACTTGCGGCTCGCCAGCGTGGACTGGGTCGGTCTGGTCGGCGACGCGAGGACGCGGCCGACCGTTAGAAGTGAAGCTGCTCCCCCCGAGCGCCCATCGCGGCCTCCTGGACTGCTTCGGAGAGCGTTGGGTGGGTGTGGATGGTCGCCGCGAGGTCTTCGATGGTCGCGCCCATTTCGATGGCGAGGCCCACCTCGGCGATCAGCTCGGACGCTTCGGGTGCCACGATCTGCGCGCCGAGGACGAACTCGGTCTCGCTATCGGCGACGATCCGGACGAACCCGTCGCGTTCTGCGAGCGTCAACGCCCGTCCGGACGCCCGAAGCGGCATCTCTCCGACCACCGGATTCAGGCCGGCCGCGTCCGCCTCCTCAACCGTCATTCCGACCGTACCGATCTCCGGGTCGGTGAACACAGCCGACGGAACCGCCTGATAATCGAGGGCTGCGGGCTCCCCCGCAATCACTTCCGCGGCCACCTCGCCCTCCCGGAACGCTTTGTGGGCGAGCATCGGTTCGCCGGCAACGTCTCCGACAGCAAAGATGTGACCCACGTTGGTCCTGGCGCGGTCGTCTGTCGCGACGAACCCGTCGTCCTCAGTCTCGACACCGGCCGCGTCGAGGTCGACCGTATCCGTGACCGGCTCGCGGCCGACAGCCACCAGACTCGCGTCGCCTGTAAACGAGGACGTGTCACCGTCTCCGTCGGCTCTGACGACGACGCCGTCACCGCTCGACTCCCACCCGGCTGCGCCGTGCTCGAAGTGGAAGTCGACGCCCAGTGACTCGGCGCGATCCACGACGACATCTGTGACGTCGGCCTCGTGCCCCGGCAGCGCCGCCGGGAGTTGTTCGATCACAGTGACGTCGCAGCCGAGCTTCTGGTAGACTGTCGCCAGTTCCATGCCGATGTAGCCGGCACCGATGACGACGAGCGAATCAGGGACCGAGTCGAGCGCGAGGGCGTCCCGGGAGGAGAGCACGGACTCCCCGTCGAATTCAAAGTTCGGCAGTTCGATCGGCCGGCTGCCAGTGGCGATGACGGCGTGTTCGAACTCGATCGTCTCGCTGCCCTGCCCCTCCCCGCCGTGGACCACTCGTGCGGTCTCGGGCCCGGCAAACTCGGCCCGGCCTGCGAGGAGCGTCGCGCCGGCGTTCTCGCACAGAGATTCGACGCCGCTGGTGAGACGGGTCACGAGACGGTCTTTCCACTCGATCATCGCCTCGAGGTCGACGGCCGGATCGGCGTGGACACCGAACTCCTCGGCCGTCTCCGCGCGGTGGGCGACGTCCGTTGCCGAGATCAGTGCCTTCGACGGAATGCACCCGTGGTTGAGGCACGTCCCGCCGTAGGCGTCCGCCTCGACGAGCGTGACGTCGAGATCGAGCTTGGCGGCCCGGATGGCGGCCACGTATCCGCCGGGCCCGCCGCCGATGACCAGTACCTCGGTGCCCGTGGTGACGTCTCCGACAACCATTGGCTGTCCATCCGGTGGCCGGGACAATAGTTCCACCCCTCCCGCGAGAGCCACTCGCGGCTACGGGTCGTCGAGCAACAACAGGGACGGGGTCTCGAGATACTCGATCACGTGGTTCACGAAGCTGGCGGCCTCGGCCCCGTCGATGACGCGGTGGTCGATCGACAGGGAGAGCGGCAGTGTGTGCCGTGCCTCCAGGTCACCGTCGACGACGGCCGGGCGCTCCTCGATCGCGCCGAGACCCAGGATCGCGGTCTCGGGGTGATTGATGATCGGTGTGGCGTACTCGCCGCCGATGGCGCCGAAGTTCGTAATCGTGAACGTCCCACCCTGCATCTCCTCGCGGGTGATCGATCGGTCCCGGGCCCGCGCCGCCAGTTCGGTCACTTCCGACGCGAGTTCGAACAGGCCCTTCTCGTCGACGTCCCGGACGACCGGGACCATCAGCCCGGCGTCCGTCGCCGTCGCGACGCCGATGTCGTAGTAGTGCTTGTAGACGATCTCGTCGGTGTCCGTCTCGAGAGTCGAGTTCAGGACGGGGTATTCACGCAGCCCGGCGACGACGGCCTTCAGGACGAACGGCACGAAGGTGAGCGAGATTCCCCTCCCCTCCGCGCGTGGTTGCATGGCTTCACGAGCCTCGACGAGCGAGGTCACCACGGCGGTGTCGTGGTGAGTGACGTGGGGCGCCGACGACGCCGACTCGACCATCTGCTCGCCGATTGTGCGGCGGATGCCCCGGTACGGCTCGCGGGACTCCCGGTCGTCGTCGGCTGGCCCTTGCTTCCCGCGCTGGTCTGTCCCAGTGGGCTGTGCAGCCGACTGGGCGTCTGCGTAACGCTCGATGTCCTCGGGCGTGACGAACGCCTCCCCATCGCGCGACTGCTCGGTGGGAACGGCATCGATGTCCACGCCGAGTTCATCGGCCAGTCGGCGGGTCGCCGGCGCCGCAAGAGTTCGGTCGCGGTCAGCCGACTCGGGGCCGGTGTGCTTGGCCTTCTCGTCGACGCTGTGAGCCGCCGATGTTGCAGTCGGGTGCCCCGTTTTGGTTCCCTCTGTGGAGCTCGTGGAGGCGACACCGTCGTCCGGGCTGGCTGCAGGCTCCGCTGCCGCGCGTACATCGCCTTCTGAAATCCGTCCGCCGGGCCCGGATCCCTGAATGGTTCCGATGTCGACGTCCAGTTCCCGGGCGAGACGGCGGACGTGTGGCGGGGCGAACACCCGATCTGTCGCCCCGCCCGCTGAGACGTCGGTGGGCGGATCTTCGGCATCCTGGCTCTCGGCCGGTGCCGGTTCGGTATCCTCGACGGCTGCCTCGTCGGCCGGCTGAATCGAGACGAGGACCTCTCCGACTGGCACCACCTCACCGACCGTGGCGTGGCGCTCGGCGATGGTCCCCGCGATGGGCGACGGGAGGTCGACGACGGCCTTGTCCGTCTCGACCTCGACGATAACCTCGTCTGCGGCGACCTCGTCACCCGACGCCACGTGCCAGGCCACGATCTCCCCTTCGGCGACACCTTCGCCGACGTCAGGGAGGCGAAATTCGAACATCAGAACGACACCGTCTCGCGGATCTGGTCCTCGATCCGGGTCGGTTCCGGGAGGTAGTAGTCCTCGAGCGCGTACAGCGGAAACGGGACGTCGAATCCGGTGACGCGTCCGATCGGGGCTTCCTGGTAGAGCAGTACCTCCTCCTGGAGCGTCGCCGTGATTTCCCCGGCCAGGCCCCCAGTCTTCGGTGCCTCGTGGACGACGACGGCCCGGCCCGTCTTCCGGAAGGACTCGACGATGGCCTCCTCGTCGAGTGGCGACAGCGTCCTGAGGTCGAGCACCTCGCACTCGATTCCATCCGCGGCGAGATTCTCAGCCGCCTCGAGCGTGGGGCGCGTCATTGCTCCCCAGGTGAATACCGAAACGTCGTCCCCGTCGCGACGCACTGCTGCTTCCCCTAGGGGGACGGTGTAGGGCTCGGTCGGGACGTCCTCGCGGAACGCCCGGTAGATGAGCTTGGGCTCGAGGAAGACGACCGGATCCGGATCCCGGATGGCCGCGGCTAACAGCCCCTTCGTGTCCGACGGGGTGGAGGGGATTACGACCTTCAGGCCCGGCTCGTGGACGAAGAACGCCTCTTTGGACTCGGAGTGGTGTTCGGGGGCCCGGATGCCGCCTCCGTATGGTGCCCTGATGACGAGCGGACAGGTAAATCGGCCGCGTGACCGCGCCCGGAGTCGGGCCGCGTGGGAGACGATCTGATCGAAGGCCGGGTAGATGAATCCCATGAACTGGATCTCCGGCACCGGTCGGAGTCCGTAGGCTGCCATGCCGACGGCGGTCCCGACGATGCCGGACTCCGCCAATGGGGTGTCGATGACGCGATCGGGCCCGAACTCGTCGAGGAGCCCCTCGGTGGCGCGGAAGACACCCCCGTTTTCCGCGACGTCTTCGCCCATCACGAGCACGCTGTCGTCGCGAGCCATCTCGTCGTGGAGCCCCTCCCGCACCGCCTGGACGAGCGTCAGGTCCTCCGTCTCCGCAGCCTGCTGGCTCACGACCCCCGCACCCCCTCGTCGCCGTGGCGGTCGCGGAGTCGCTCGAGGTACGCCCGTTGGGCCTCGAGCCGTCGCGGCATGTCGGCGTAGACGTGTTCGAACATCTCCGCCGGCTCGGGTCGCTCGTGAGACTCCGCGGTGTCGATGGCGTCGTCGACTTCCGCGTGCACGTCGGCACGAATCGCGTCGACACGTTCCTCGTCGAGTAGTCCGCGCTCGCGGAGAAACGCCTCCATTCGCGGGATCGGGTCCTTCCGTCGCCACGACTCGACTTCCTCGTCCGTCCGGTATTTGGTCGGATCGTCTGCCGTGGTGTGGGCGCCGAAGCGGTACTGTACCGCCTCGATCAACGTCGGGCGCCGAGCGCGTCCGGATTCGTCGGCCGGCGGCGCGTCGGCCTTCGCCCGCTCGACCGCTTCGCGCGTGACCGCGTACACGGCGAGTGGATCCATCCCGTCGACTTGGACCCCCTCGAATCCGTAGGCGGCGGCCTTCTGGGCGAGCGTCTCGCTCGCCGTCTGGCGCTCGCGCGGGACGGAGATCGCCCACTGGTTGTTGTTGCAGAAAAACACCGCCGGGACGTCGAACACGCCGGCGAAGTTCAGCCCTTCGTGAAAGTCGCCCTCACTCGTCGCTCCGTCGCCGAAGTAGCATAGAAACGCCTGGTCCTCGTCCTTCAGTGACGCGGCCCAGGCGGCGCCAGTGGCGTGGGGTATCTGGGTCGCGATCGGCACGGATACGGTGAAGCTGTTGACACCCTCGGGAGCCACGTTCCCGTCCTCGCTGCCCATCCAGTAGAGCATGATCCCCGAGAGCGGCCACCCCTTGATGTACGCGCTCAGGTGCTCGCGGTAGCTTGGGAACAACCAGTCACTGTCGTCCAGTGCCCGGGCGCTGCCGACCTGGGCGGCCTCCTGGCCCGCCATCGGCGGGTACGTCCCCATCCGACCCTGCCGCTGCAGGGAGACACAGCGCTCGTCGAAGTGCCGGCCGAGCACCAGGTCCCGGTAGATGCCGACCAGCTCGTCGTCTGACAGGTCCGGGACCTCGCTCCCTTCCCGCACACCGCCGTCCTCGTCTAGGATGGACACACGGTCAGTCGGCTCCCGCTGGAGGCGGCTCACGGGACGAGCACCATCCCTGGCAGTCGCATACGAGATATTTCGCTCGCGCGAGGTTTATCCTTTTCCCGGCCCGCTCACTCGTCCTCGGCGACCGCCCGTTCCACGAACAGCTCCCCGGCCCGGTATGAGGACCGGACCTTGGGGCCGCTCGCACAGTAGGCAAAGCCGAGTTCTTCCTCAGCGACCGTTTCCCAGGTTTCGAAGACGGCCGGGTGGACGAAATCCGCCACCTCGAGATGCGACCGCGAAGGTTGGAGGTATTGGCCGAGTGTGACCATGTCGACGCCCACCGCACGCAGGTCGGCCAGGGTCTGATACACCTCGTGGGGGTACTCGCCGACGCCGAGCATCACCGACGACTTGGTGAACCCGTCGAACGCGCTGTCACACTGGCGCAGAACAGCGAGTGACTGTTCGTACCCGGCCCGCCGGTCGCGAACCGGCCACTGGAGTCGCTCGACCGTCTCGACGTTGTGAGCGATCACGTCCGGGTCGGCGTCGATGATCTGGCCGACGAGATCCGCCTCACCCTGGAAGTCGGGAATCAGCACCTCGACCAGGATCGCCGGATCCCGCTCGGCGATAGCGCGAACTGTCGCGGCGAAGTGACGTGCGCCCTGGTCCGGCAGGTCGTCACGGTCGACCGACGTCAGGACCACGTAGTCCAGCCCGATGTCCGCGACGGCGTCGGCGACGCGGGCCGGCTCGTCGGGATCGAGCGGCTCCATCCCGCCGGTCGCCACATCACAGAAGTTGCAGCCCCGAGAACACCGGTCGCCCATGAGCATGAACGTCGCCGTCCCCGGACCGTGGTCGCCGGCCTCGGTGCCGGGCGGGGCGTTGGCGCCACCCGACCAACACTCCCCGAGATTCGGACAGTTTGCCTCCTCACAAACGGTGTTGAGGTCGTACTCGCGGAGGGTGGCTTTGATCTCGGTGAAGCGATCACCCGCTGGCGGGCGACGCTTCAGCCACGCTGGCTTCCGGCTCTGGCTCACTGACTCCGGTTTCGAGTGGCCGGACCAAAAACGTGGGGTGGACGATCTCCGGGGGACTAACCACGTGTCCCCCGCTCCCGTCTGGCGATCACTTCCGCCGCGGTCCCCGCACCACTAAGAGCCGACCGCTCTGCTCTTCCGACGTGTCGAGTCAGGTCGATGTGCAAGCCGAGGTCGACGTGGCCGACGCCCTTCCCGAGTTTGCCGACGCATTCCCCTTCGAGCGGTTCAACGGCATGCAGTCGGCGGTCCTCCCGGCAGTCCTCCAGACCGACGAGAACGTCGTCGTCAGTGCGCCGACGGCGAGTGGCAAGACCGGTGTGGCCGAGGTCGCGATCTGTGCCACGCTCCGAGCCGGTGGGACGGCCCTGTTTGTCGCCCCATTGCGGGCCCTCACGAACGAGAAGGAACGCGAGTGGGAGCGGTTCGAGGACCTCGGTTACACGGTCACCGTCGTGACCGGCGAGCGCGACCTCGATCCCCGCCGTGCACGGCAGGCGGACATTCTCGTGATGACACCCGAGAAACTCGACTCTGCCACGCGGAAGCACGACAGCCAGCGGTACTCGTTTGTCCAGTCAGTGGATTGCTGTGTCGTCGACGAGGTCCACCTGCTGGATTCCGACCGCCGCGGCAGCGTCCTCGAGGTGACGGTCACCCGCCTCCGGCGGCTGGCTGATCCCCGCGTCGTCGCGCTCTCGGCGACGATGGAGAACATGGACGATGTTGCCGCGTGGCTCGACGCTCCAGCCGAGACGACGTTTGCGTTTGGCGCGGCGGCGAGGCCGGTCCCGCTTGACGCTGGCGTCAGGACCTACAGTCCGGGCGAGAACGCGTTCGCCGACAAGTACCGCCGGCTCTACCGGGCCCTCGATCTCGCCGAACCCCATATCCGCGACGGCGCAGGCGTCCTGGCCTTCGTGGCCTCGCGGCGGGACGCGGTCGAAGCGGGGCGTCGGGCCGGCGAAGAGCTCGTTGACCGGGGCGTCGACTGTGGCGTCCGCGGCGATGTCGATCGCCACCGGGCCGCGCGGGCCTTCGACGACGATCGTCTCCGGGAGACGGTTCTGGACGGCGTCGCCTTCCACCACGCCGGACTCTCCACGGGCGACAAAGCGCGTGTCGAGGACTGGTTTCGCGACGGGGACGTCCAGTTGCTCGTGTCGACGTCCACGCTGGCGTGGGGCGTGAACCTCCCAGCCCGATGCGTCGTCGTCCGTGATACGACGTACCACGACCCGCTCGAGGGCGAGGTGGACATGAGTGGCATCGACCTGCGCCAGATGCTGGGACGGGCCGGTCGGCCAGGGTTCGACGACCATGGCCACGCGTGGGTCATCACGACTCCGGATCGCGCTGCCAAATACCGACGGCTGCTCCGCCAGGGCCAGACGATCGATTCCCGGTTGGGAGACGACCTCGCTGTGCATCTGAACGCCGAGATCGAACTCGGCACGATTACTTCAGAGGCCGACGCCCGGGCCTGGTGGGCCGACACGTTTCACGCTGTCCGCACGGGTACCACCGAGTCCGATGATAACGATGCGTCTCGACACAGTCAGCTCAGGCAGGGAATCGAGACGCTGGTCGAGCGTGGATTCGTCGAGCGGGACGGCCCTGGCGGCACTCTCTCGCCCACGCCGCTCGGTCGACTCACGTCCCGGTACTACCTCAGACTCGAGACAGCACGGGCGTTTGCCGACCTGGCCGAGCGGGGTGAGGCGGACACTGCGGCGATCCTCCGGACGGTCGCACAGGCTGTCGAGTTCGATAGCGTCAGTGCTAGGGCAGCAGAGGAGGAGGCGATCGAGACCGTTCTTGACGGTCGGCAGCCGGACCTGAATCCCGGCCACCGGAAGGTCCTCGCGATCCTGAAAGCCGGGATGGCCGACTCGACACCGAGCGCACTCGCCGGCGACGCCTGGGCGATCAGGCGCAATGCCGACCGGCTACTCGCCGCGCTTCGGGGGATCTGTGACCGGTTCGGGGCCCCGGCGGCTGCGAACCGTGTCTGTCGGGTCGCGGCTCGACTCGACACTGGCGTCCCCCCGGACGCGGTCGGTCTGACGGCCATCGACGGCGTCGGCCCGGCGAGGGCGCAGACCATCGCGTCTGCCGGCCTCACCTCGCCAGCGGCAGTCCGATCCACCGGGACGGGCGGGCTCGTCGCCGCGGGGCTGGGCGAGGCGGTCGCGGCGAGCATCGTCGAGAACGCACACGCTCTTCCGGCGGTGACGGTCGACTGGGACGGTGTCCCGGAGTCCATCCCTCGAGAGGAACGCGCCATGCACGACGTGACGGTCAGCTCGACGGCTGGCGGAGCTCGGGTCGGGATTGCGCTGTTGGTCAACGGTGTCGAAATGACGACAACGACCACGTACCTCGGGCAGGCGACGGTGCCACTCGGCGTCTTCGGCGCGCCAGTCGAGTCGCTCGAGTTCTGCGTCCGCATCACCTTTCCGGCACTCCCGCTCGACCCACTCGAACGGACGAGGACGGTGCGAGTCGACGACTCCTGAAACGACCTCAGATGGCTCTATAAAGGATTACACGATTTCTACGCCGTTCGTAAAACGTCACCGCGTGTGCCGTGAAACGTCGGTCGGGTTCGGTAAAATGTTCGAAATTCCGACAGTCTGGCGAAAACGAGCCGAATTCTCCCTAGGGATCGGCCCTTTATATGGGGGTGTCCGTCCAAGGGGATATCGAGGAGTCCCACCATGTCAAGTGCGTCCCCAGTTCACTCCGATACCGCTGCCAGCACCCTGCAGCGGATCGGTGTCGCCCCCCTTCGCCGTCTCGTGCGACCGGCCGTCGAGTTCATCGGTTTCTGGACCGCCGTCCTGTTGCCCTTCGTGCTCTTGGCGCTCATCGCCAGCGGCCTCGCACCGCAGTACCCCGAGCTCGTCGGCAGCCTGGTTGTCGGCAACCTGGCCGGCCTCGGACTCGGTCAAGGCTACAACCGGTGACGCACCGCGGTGGGCCACTCCTCGATTTCGGCCACTCCCTGTCGCCACGCGCTCGCGGTCGCTCCCCACGCGACCGCCTCTAAGCTTTACATACCATGCCGGGACCATCCCGGCCCATGTCCGACCGTATCCACGTCATCGCCGGCCGGTGTGCGAGCCGGTACGTCGAGACCGACGCCCAGACGCGAGAACGACTCGGAGATTCGGTGGTTATCTGCAAGCCCGACGACACTGTACTCGTCCACGATGCCGACGGCTACCAACCCGTCGCGTGGCTCACACGAGCTGATGATCTCACAATCGACGACGACGTCGTCACTGCAACCGATGGCGACCGGGTTCTGCGCGTGCGCATCCTCGAGCGGTACGGCGGTGGTCGCTTTCCAATCGGGTCCGCAGGCACACCTGTCGGCGAGTGTCCCACGTGCGACTGCCGGCTGATCCGGACGAACGGCGCTGTCTCGTGTCCTGACTGTGACGCAACGTACCGCCTCCCGGGTGACGCCACGCTGGTGGAGCAGACCTGTGGGGACTGTGGCCTCCCGCAGTTCCGGATCACTCGGGGGGAGACCTTCGTCCTCTGTCTCGACCGGTCGTGTGAGTCCATCGACGACCACGTCGGCGCGGCGTTCGATCGGCAGTGGAACTGTCCAGCCTGTGGGGACGACCTTCGCGTCCTCCGGCGTGGCGGTCTGATCCTGGGCTGTGCCTCGTATCCGGACTGCGAGACTGGCTTCTCGTTCCCTGCGGGCGAAATCGTCGATGCGTGCGACTGCGGGCTCCCGGTCTTCGAGACGAACACCGGCCGACGCTGCCTCAACGTCGACTGTGAGCGGTCAGCGACGGCGACACCACAGGGGATTTGACGCGGCGGCGCGCACGATTCGCCATGGAGGCGATTTTCGACGGGACTGTCGTGCGCGCTGGCGAGCGCGCCCGCGAGCGCTTCTACGACAGCCGTGGATACGGCCGCCCCGAGGATGGCGCTCTCGTCCTCGATCCAGTCGAAGCCGCCCACCTCCTGTATCGGGGAGATCTCGGCACCGTCCGGGATGGACGGGCCGGGACAGATGACGGCCCGCTCGACTTCCATGCCCTCCTCGGGACTGCTGCCGTCTCCGAAGTCGCGTACGTTGTCTACGCCGACCTCCGGGACCGGGGGTTCTACCTCTCTCCGGTCGGTCAGGATCGATTCGAGGTCTACCCCCGCGGATCGGGACCGTGGGACGACGCCCTCGCCTATCTCGTCTCCGTGGCGAGCGAGCGCGAGGACGTCCCCGCCACAGACCTTCGTGGGCTGGCTGACGACCGAGCGGCGACTGGTGTCTTGGCCGTCGTCGACGAGGAAAGCGAAGTCACGTACTTTGCGCCGTCACGCCCCACGATCGCCGGCTCCACCTATCCCGACCTGCCGGGCTCGATCGACGGGACGCTGCTTGCCGATCGCGTCCTTGTCCCCGATCCGCCGTCGGTGCTGGTCGACCGGACAGTGTTCGGTCATCCACTGAACGGCTCACGCGCCGGTCTGCTGCTCTCGCTCGTCGAGGCGGCGTATCTCGCCGCCCAGGATGTCCTCACGGTCGACGGGGGGCGGACTGCCGTGATCGAACGCGGAACGGCCATCGAGGGCGAGCGGTTCGACCGGCGCCTCCGCGCCTATACGGCCCTCCGGACGGCCGGGATCGCCCCCAAGACGGGCTTCAAGTTCGGCGCGGACTTCCGGACCTACGCGCACGTCGAATCTGCAGACGAGCTCGGCCACTCGGAACTCCTGATCAGAGTGCTTCCGCCGGATCACGTGTTCGCCCCGCGGGATTTGGCGCTGGACGTTCGGCTTGCGGGTGGCGTCCGCAAGCAGATGGTGTACGCCATCGCCACGGACGAG
Organism: uncultured Halobacteriales archaeon; assembly: GCA_964383875.1. Taxonomy (GTDB): domain Archaea; phylum Halobacteriota; class Halobacteria; order Halobacteriales; family Haloarculaceae; genus CAYLJD01. Next base: position 9,499 of record CAYLJD010000016.1, on the reverse strand, counting down.
ATCACCTGGCTGGCGGTCGACCGGCTGACGCCGTGAGATCCGGGCGGATTGGGAAACCGTTATGCCCCTGCTGACGGTTGTAGCATGCAATCGATGGCCGATTCTGGGCTCGTCAGACGGTGGCGATGGCGCCCAGCAACGGAAGCGGGCAGTATCGCGACGCCGGTCGGCCACGACTGACGACCTGCCGGCTGTTGCGGAACGACCGTCGCCCAGGCGACCGCGCTGCCAGTCCCATCCCGTGACGAACGACACCACAGACACCCAATGACAGACGAACGCGATTCGGACACGACGGACAGATCGCATCCCGACACCCGCCCCCACGTCCCCGACTCCCACCCTGTGGTTCGCCCTGATGGCGGCGCTTCCGGTGCCGACGACGTCGTCATCGATCCCTGGGGGTCGGCGGCGATCTCGGACTACCGATCGCTCTTTCAGGAATTCGGGATCGAACGCTTCGACACGGTCCTCGAGGACGTCCCGGATCCGCACTACCTCATGCGCCGGGGCGTCATCTTCGGCCACCGGGACTACCGCGAGATCACCCGCGCACTCCGCAACGACGAGCCAGTGGCTGCCCTGTCGGGATTCATGCCTACCGGGGATCCACACATCGGGCACAAACTGGTGTTCGACGAGCTGATCTGGCACCAGGAGCGGGGGGCCGACGCCTACGGCCTCATCGCCGACCTCGAGGCCCACAGTGCCCGCGGCATGGCCTGGGACGATATCGAGACCCACGCCCGAGATTATCTGCTCTCGCTGCTCGCTCTGGGTTTCGATCCGGCGGCCGGAACGCTGTATCGGCAGTCGCGGAACCGCGACGTGCAGGACCTGGCGTTCGAACTCGGCGTCGAAACGAACTTCTCGGAGCTCCAGGCTATCTATGACTTCGACGGCGAGACGGACGTCTCGCACATGCAGTCTGTCGTCACCCAGATGGCCGACATTCTCTACCCGCAACTCGACGAGCCCAAACCGACGGTGATTCCCGTGGGGCCGGACCAGGACCCCCATATCCGCCTTTCGCGGGATCTCGCGATCAGGATGCGCTACTTCGGCGTCCGGGACGCCTACGCAAGCTTCGAGGCCGACGAAGCCGAGCGGGCCTTGCTGGCCTATGCGTTCCGGACGCTCCGAGACCGCCACGGCGAGAGCGAGACGGTCCGCTGCGTCGATGCCGCGAACCTGCTGGAGGTGGAACGAGAACCGGGCGCGACGGACGTCGAGGCCACGACGCTCGACAGCACGATCACGATGCTCCGGGCGGCCGGGAAGGAGCCACTCCGTCCACGGGTGCGGATCTTCGACCGCCGTGCGACCGATTCCGCGTTCGAGGCACTGATCGACGCGATCGACGGCGAGATGGTTGTCTACGAGAACCACGTCGACGCCTTCGAAATGGATCGCGAGGACGCCGAGGCACTTGCCCGACAGATCGAACTCGACCACGGTGGCTACGGCTTCCGCCTCCCGTCGTCGATCTACCACCGATTCATGACTGGCCTGACCGGCGGCAAGATGTCCTCCTCGATTCCGGCGAGCCACATCAGCCTCCTGGACGACCCAGAGACGGGATACGAAAAGGTGAAGGACGCGACAACTGGTGGCCGCGACACCGCGGAAGAGCAACGGGAACTCGGCGGACGGGCAGACGAGTGTCCGGTCTACGAGCTCTACGCCTACCTGCTCGCCGGTGACGACGACGAGTTCGCCACCCAGGTCTACGAGGAGTGTGTCGGCGGTGAGCGCCTCTGTGGCGACTGCAAGGAGCAGGCAGCCGTGCTCATGGAGGAGTTCCTCGCTGACCACCAGGAGCGCCGAGCAGAGATGGAGCCGGTGTTAGCAGACCTCGATGTCGCCACCGACCGATAATCGACCTAGTCGAGCTCGACGGTCGTCCCGATTCCTCGCTCCGTCGCCGCCCGATGCACGTGCGCGGCCGCGGCGGCGTCGAGGACGGCGTTCCCGACACTCTCGACGACGAGGATCTCTGCCTCGTTCTCGCGGCCGGTGCGGCCGGCGAGCAGGTCAGCGAACGGGACGAGGCTCGACGGGTCCAGCCCCGTTCCCCGGACGTCGCCGATCTCCGCAACCTCCTCGGGAGTGTCCGCGAACACGCGCGCGGCGCGGTCCATCGTCTCGTTGTCTACCTCTTGCATTGTGGGGGCGTACGCGCCGATCGCCACGACGACCACGCCCGGGTCGAGCGCCTCCCCGGGGAACACGGGCTCGGTGGCGGTCGTCGCGGTGACGACGACAGTTGCATCCGCGACCGCTTCGCGGGGTGAGTCGACGGGCTCGGCGTCGATGCCGAACTCCTCGGCCAGTGCAGCGGCACACTCGACTCGGGAGTCGCTCGGCGAGTAGACGCGGACGGTCCGGAGGTCCGCCGCTGCGGCGATCCCGCGGGTCTGCCAGCGGGCCTGGGTCCCGGCCCCGAGGATCCCCAGTCGCACGGGCCCCGTTGCGAGGTGGCGGGCCGCGAGGCCGCCGATGCAGCCGGTTCGGGCGTTCGTGATGCGGTTGCCGGCGAGCACTCCCCGCGGCTGGCCGGTTTCGGCGTCGGTCAGGACAATTTGGGCGTTCACGGTCGGGAGCCCCCGCTCGGCGTTCGCTTCGTGGACCGCCACGATCTTGGTCGTAAACGTTTCGTCCCCGTGTACGTACGCCGGCATCACGAGCCCAGTGCCAGCCGGGTCGCCGCCCGACCCGGTGCCGATCGGGAAGTGGGGCCGCTCGGGCCGTTCCACCTCGCCCCGGCCTTGCTTGACGAACGCGTCGGCCACGACGTCGAGCAGGTCCGAGACGTCGAGGACTGCGGCCACGTCGTCGTCTGAGAGCACACGAACGGAAGCCATACCCGCCCCTCGACACCGGAGGGCCTGAGTGTTTTGGCACGGGCGGTCAGGTAAACGGGACGTGTCGACTGAGGGTGGTGCGAACTTTCGCTGTGTCGAGGGGCCGAGTCGTTTGCATGAGTCCCTCCCCTTTCGGGTGTCACCACGACGGCCGTTCCCGAGTCCGGCACCGCCCTCGGGGACCGCCCTTCGGAAAACCCAGCCATCGCCCGAAGTGTGCGATTTCTCCACCCGAGGGCCGACGACGCATCGGCTCCACAGCACGGATGGTCCGACTCATCCGGATTCGGCACAATTTGTCTTCGGTATCGGGTGACCGGAAGTCGTTCCCGCCAGCTGTTTCTCGTGTGCATGACTCGACCGTTGTCACGTCCTTTGGCAGACGGGTGACGCTGAAACACGGACTTGTCAGACGAGTGATCATACTCTCACCATCGGCGAATCCCGCACCGGTGACCCAATTCGTCGCGGGCCCATGCGGTCCATCCGGGGCAGATGCGGCTTGGAGAGGACGATTTGAACGTCACCCGGGCCGGCTGAACCGCCCGAATACGTCGACAAACCAGACTCCTCATCGACTTACACGTATAGTAATGCTTTTTCCGCCGACCACCGACGGCCGAACCATGCCATCCGAACCCAGTCGAGTGGACTGCACCAATCCCGGAGTGCACACGCGTACCGTGAGGTTCGGATTCTTCTGCTCAGCCTGACGGTCGGCGGATTCACCCGGTTGGCGGGCGAGGACCCCGACGGCGATTGATCCGGCCAGACTCGGAACCCCTAACTGCACGCCACGACGTGACCCACGACAACAAACGATGAAGCTCCCGGAAGTACAGGCCGCGGTGCTCGAGGCCGCGAGTGCGACGGACCCGCAGACCATCACCGACCTCGCGCAGGAAACGGGCCATCCCCCCGACGCCCTCGCCGGCGCGGCGTTTGCCCTGGCGGACGACGGGCTCCTCAAGGTCGAGGAGACTGCCCGCGAGGAGTACCGGGTGACGGGGGAGGGGCGGGCCTATGTAGACGGCGGGCTCCCGGAGGCCAGACTTCACCGCGCGGCGGTCGAATCCGGCGCGGACGAGGAGCCGGCCCCCCTGGAGACGGTCGTCGAGGCGTCGGGCCTTGACGGCTCTGCCGTCGACATCGCGCTCTCGAATTACGCCAGAAAGGGGTACGGCCGTATCGAGGACGGGACGATTACGGCGGACCCCGGTGTCGACCCGTCGACGGACGCGGAGGCACAGGTCTTAGCCGCCATCGCCGACCCCGATGCCCATCCCGACCCCGACGAGGCGGAGGCGATCGAGTCGCTGACTCGACGCGGTCTCCTCGAGGCCAGCGAACGCACCGAACGGCGGGTTCGTCTCACCGACGACGCAGTCACGGCCTTAATGGAAGGTGTCGAGGTGGCCGAGACCGTGGCCGCGGTGACCCCCGACCTCATCACCAGCGGCGAGTGGCGTGACGTCGAGTTCGCTGACTACAACGTCGAGGCAGCCGCCGAGCCGGTCCACCCGGGACGCGAGCACGTCCTTCGCCAGACGGCCAATCGCGTCAAGGACGTTCTCGTGGGGATGGGGTTTCGCGAGATGGAGGGACCGCACGTCGACGCCCAGTTCTGGATCAACGACTGCCTGTTCATGCCCCAGGACCACCCGGCGCGAACCCACTGGGATCGCTTCGCGATGGAGACTCCCGCGGAGATCGAGTCCCTACCGGCCGACCTCGTCGAGGCCGTCGAACGCGCCCACCGCGAGGGCGTCGGTCCGGACGGCGACGGCTACCACTCTCCCTGGAGTGAGGACTTCGCGCGTGCGCTCGCGTTGCGGGGGCACACGACCTCCCTCACGGCGCGACACCTGGCAGGGGAGGCGATGGGCGACCTCGAACCGCCACAGCGCTTCTTCAGCGTCGAGAAGGGCTACCGCAACGACACGCTCGACGCGACCCACCTGCTGGAGTTCTTCCAGATCGAGGGCTGGGTGATGGCCGAGGACCTCTCGGTGCGGGACCTGATGGGCACCTTCGAGGAGTTCTACGCCCAGTTCGGCATCACCGACATCGAGTTCAAACCCCACTACAACCCGTACACGGAGCCGAGCTTCGAGCTGTTCGGCCGCCACCCCGAGACGGACGAGCTCATCGAGATCGGGAACTCGGGCATCTTCCGCGACGAGGTGACCCGCCCGCTCGGCGTCGAGGCCGACGTGATGGCCTGGGGGCTCGCGCTCGAACGGTTGATGATGCTCGTCACCGGCGCCGAGGACATCCGCGACGTCCACGGGACGCTCGTGGACCTCGACTACCTCCGGACCGAGGAGGCGATCTACTAGATGCCCACCGTCGAGGTCCACCCCGACGAGCTCCGCCGGCTCACCGGCCACGACGAGAAGGGCGACGACGAGCTGAAGTCCGACCTCTTCGCCCTCGGCCTCGAGTTCGAGGGCGAGACCGAGGAGGGCGCCTTCGAGCTCGAGTTCGCGCCGGACCGGCTGGATCGGCTCTCCGTCGAGGGGGTCGCCCGCTCGCTCCGCTACCAGTACGGCGACGACCGCGGCGTCTACGTCCCCGAGACGAACGCCCCCGACTGGACGTTCGTCGTCGACGAGGCCGTCCCCGACGAGCGCCCGTACGTCACGGGCGCCGTCGTCCGCGGCGCGTCGCTGTCCGAGCGGGGCCTGCAGTCGCTCATCCAGCTCCAGGAGAAGCTCCACGCCACGATGGGCCGCGACCGGGCCAAGGGGGCCATCGGTATTCACGACCTCACGATGCTGAAGGGCGAACCAGCGACGAACGGCGGGAGCAAGTCGATCACCTACACCTCGATGGACCCCGACGACGAACGGTTCGTTCCCCTCGAGAGCGACGCGGAGCTGACGCCTCGCGAAGTCACCGAGCGCCACCACATGGGCTCGCAGTACGCCGACCTCGTGGCCGGGATGGAGCAGTATCCGGCCATTTACGACGACATCGGCTTGTTCTCGTTCCCGCCAGTGATCAACGGCCGGCGGACCGAACTGACGGCCGATTCGCGTGACCTCCTGATCGAGATGACGGGGACGGACCAGTGGACGGTCGACCACATGTGCAACATCGTGCTGTACGCCCTGTCGGCTCGCGGCGCCCGGATCGAACGCGTCGACGTTCACTACACGGACGACACCCCGGGCGACTACGCGGGTCGGACGCTCGACCGGCCGGACTTCTCGGTGGACACGAAGCGGGTGACCCACGACCGTATCGAGTCGATCATCGGCGTGGATCTCGAACCGTCGACGGTCATCGACTGCGCGGAGCGGGCCGGGCTCGACGCCACCGAGACGACGGTCGGCGACGACGAGATTGCCTACGATGTCGACATTCCGCCCTACCGGGTCGACGTCCTCCACCCGCTGGACGTCATCGACGACGTGGGCCGCGCCTACGGGTTCAACGACCTGGACCCCCGGTATCCGGACGTGTCGACTGTCGGTGGCCGCCACGAGCGATCACGGCTGGAGGACGCCGCCCGTGACGTCCTCGTGGGCCTCGGGTTCGAGGACCTCCTCAATTTCCACTTGATCTCGGCCGCCGAGAACTACGACCGGATGGGGCTCGCTGCACCCGAGACAGGCGGGCCGGACATCGTCGGGGGTGGTGAACCGGTCACCATTCGCGAGCCGTACAGCGAGGCCTACACGCAGCTCCGGACGTGGGCGCTGCCCTCCCTGCTCATGGTGCTCGAGAACAACACGCACCGGTCGTATCCGCAGGACCTCGCGGAGATCGGCCTCGCCGCCAAACTCGACGACGCGTACAACACCGGCGTCGCCGAGTGGCGGACAGTGGCGGGCGTCCTGGCACGCCCCGACGCCTCGTACGAGGATGCCCGGGCACGCATTCAGGCGATTGCCGGGGCGTTCGGCGTGCCCCTCGAGACGCCGGCGACGGAGCATCCGACGTTCATCCCCGGACGGGCGGCAACGGTCGTCCTCGACGGCGACCCTGTCGGTGTGGTCGGCGAGGTGCATCCGGAGATCATCGTCGAGCACGACCTGGAGCTGCCGGTGGCCGCGTTCGAGTTCCGACTCGACGGGTTGGCCTGAGTCCAGGGTCGGGCGATGTGGTCGTCGCGCGCACGGGCCCTCGGCGTATTGTGGTTACGGGTAGTAATTCGATTTGCTGAGGTAACCTACCGGTGGCCACACTGCTTGCGGCCTTCGACGACCCGGCCAATCCGGCCGAACTCACGGTGTATCCGCCCTGCAGCGACTGCCGGGAGACGTGCTGGTTGACAATCGACGTCGACTCGACGGTCGACGTGGCGGCGATGGCCTGAGGGTTCAGTCAGTCCAGGTCGGCCCCGACGACCGCGTCGACCGAGTCGAAGCCGTCCCGATCGAGGAGATCGAGGAGCCCCTGGTTGATTTCGCGGGCGATGTGGGGGCCCCGGTAGACGAACGCCGTGTAGAGCTGGACCGCACTGGCGCCGGCCCGGAGCTTCCGGTAGGCGTCCGGGGCCGAGGAGACGCCACCGACGCCGATCACCGGGACGTCGACGCGCTCGGCGGCGAAGCGAACCATCTTCGTCGCGCGGGCTTCGAGTGGCTTCCCCGAGAGCCCGCCCGCCTCCGAACGGTTGGGAGACCGGAGCGATGGCGGCCGCTCGGTCGTCGTGTTCGTCGCGATGACGCCGTCGAGGTCGCATTCGGCGACCAGATCCAGGGCGTCAGCGGCGGCCGGTTCGGGGAGGTCCGGCGACAGTTTGACGAGGAGGGGACTCGCCCCCGCGTCAGTCAACGTCTCGAAGATGGCCGCCATCGCCTCCCGGGTCTGGAGCGCTTCGAACCCCTGCGAGTTCGGACAGGAGATATTGACGACGACGAAGTCGGCCGCGTCGGCCACGAGATCGTAGGCGCGCCGGTAGTCCGCCGGGGCGTCCGCGGCGTCGACGGTCTCCCCTTTGGCGACGTTCACGCCGACGGGGACGTCGACGTCAGTCGCCCCGAGTCGCCGTCCGACGGCCGCGGCGCCGTCGTTGTTCAGCCCCATCCGATTGACGAGCGCTCGGTCCTCGACGAGCCGAAACAGGCGTGGACGAACGTTCCCTGTCTGTGGGTTCGCCGTCACCCCGCCCACTTCGACGAAGCCGAACCCGAGGGCGGCGAGCGCGGCCGGGACGTGCGCGTTCTTGTCGAAGCCGGCGGCGATGCCGACGGGATTCGGAAACCGCTGCCCCCACAGCTCGGTCGCCAGCCGCTCGTCGTCGATCACGTATCGGGCGGCCACTGCCTGCCGTATCGGCTGCCGTTGCGCGATGCGGAGGGCGCCGTGGCCGAGGCGGTGGGCCGTCTCGGCGGGCAATCGAAAGAGTGCCGGTTTCGCCACGTCGTAGAGGGTGGACATAGGACTGCGCTGGCCACCCCGATTAGAACTCGTGTTCGACCTCGTCGGGATCGGCCTTTTGGATGATGATCTTGTCCTCACGGACGCGAACGAACACCTCGTCGCCGATCGCCAGCCCGGCGACGGCCAGCTCGTCTTCGTGGAGGTTGATGTGGACGTTGTGGTACTCGCCGTCTTCGTCTTTGGCGCCACTCGGGCTGAGCTTCTTCTTGCGCACCATCGCGCTGTTCTGTTGCGTGGTTCGCCGCAGGATACACTTAAGTCTACCGTGCCGTCGTCTGGGGGTGTCGGACGGTCGCGTGCGAGCCCGTTTGGCCGCTCGTTCCACCCCGTTTTGGGGGGTGGGTCCGGCCGTACTTTATAAGAACACCGCCCAAGGGCGGCCGATTCGTGGGGTATTTTTATAACCGGTCATGTGCTGGGTTGGCATGGAGCGGTGAACCCATGGCACGCGAAAACGACAAGCGCAACTTTGCACTGCGAGAGGAGGGCGGCCAAGAGACAAGTGTCTTCTCGGGCGGGACACCCCGCCAGGCGGCACTCAAGGCGGCGCGTCGGCTCGATCCGGCACCATCGGAGGCCGCGGCGGATCCGGAACCGATCCGGCTCCGAGAGAAGGGCACGCACAAAGTCCACATCTACGAGGCGTGGGCGTGGGAGGAGGAAGCCCCGTCGGACAAACCCGACTGGATGCCGGGTGACATCACCAAAGGCAACGTTTCGAAGCAGGGCGTTGAGCACTTAGAGGAGATTTAGGCTGGTCGAGGGCAGGGACCGGACGGCGGCGGGTAGCTGTGGTGCTCGCGAGGGGTGGACGCGACCTCTGCGGCAGCCGATCCAGCGGTGGCACGCCCCGCAGGGCGTCGCGGTCGGCCGCGTGATCGCGGCGGGCCGATCCGATGCCCTTAAGCCACGGAGGGCATTTCGATCGGATGCGTTCGCGACGCCGTCGTGGAGTTGACCGCGGCGGCATCGCCCCGGAGTCAGCCGGGTGTCTCGAAGGGTTTAACTCCCTTCCGAGCCAACCCATGACTCCGAAGGACATGAGGATTCCACCCCTGCGGTCCGCCGTATAGATGGGATCTGATGTTAGCCCTGGTAGTTCGGTGACACTCGGTCGGTCGGGTGTCGTCGACTGCTTCGATAGCACACACGAACGTGTGTTCCCGCCTAACCCACCCCGCCTCGAGCGGGGTACATTCCGGTTGATCCTGCCGGAGGCCATTGCTATCGGAGTCCGATTT
>CAYLJD010000015.1:0-40871 GCA_964383875.1 uncultured Halobacteriales archaeon | reverse complement strand
GTCCACGTCCTCGGCGAGGGCGGCGAGTTCGAGACGCTCGTGACCGACGGCCCCCACATGGAGCGGCCGATCGAGATCGAGTGCCGGACGGCGTGGGACGGCACCCGCGGTCGCCTCCACGTCGAAACTGCCCGGCTTGCCCCCAGCGTCGACTAGACGGGCGGCTCGTCGGCCCGGTCGGCGGCCCACGCCGCGACCGGTTCGAACCGCGCCGCCAGGTCCTCGCCATCGGGCGTGAGCCGGTACTCGACGCGTGGCGGGATCTCGTCGTACCGCCGCCGCTCGATGAGCCCTGCGGCCTCGAGTTCCTCCAGCCGCGTCGACAGTGTCGAGGTACTGGCGCCGGGGAGGTGGGCCTCGATGTCGCCGAACCTGACCACCTCGTGGGCGGCGACGACACAGACCAGGTCCATCGTGTACTTCCGGCCGAGCAGGTCCATCACGTCCGACAGGACACACCGACACGTCGACTCGTCGAGGGAGCAAGTGATCTCCGTTTGCGCTTCGGTGTCGCGCATCTACTCCAATAATTTAGACTTGACAGCTTAATACCTTCGGAAAGCAAAGCGAACCCGTATGTCCACCACGACATTCGATGGCGACAGAATTGGCCCGAAGCTCGACCTCGCTGACCTCGCACTCCCGCCCCACGTCGGTGCCCGGCTGGCGACGGTGACCGGCAGTGACGGCCGCATCGAGACGGGGGCCGCGTGGGTGGATGCGATGCAGGCGACCGTCGATCCCGACGTCGACGGCCAGGTGACGGAGTCGGACCTCTGTCACGCAGCGGATGGCGCCCACACCGTCCGGCTGGGCGACGAGACAGCATCGTTCGTCTGTGTGATCGATCCGCTGATGGTGCCGTTCCTCCGGCAAACCCCCGGAACGGTAACCTCCCAGGCCCCCGTGGCAGGCGAGACTGTTGAAATCTCAGTCGGCCCCGACGACGCGACGGCCTCGCCACCGGAGGCGATTCTCTCGCTGGGCGTCGCTCGCGATCCGGTGGACGCCACTCCATCCGCCGAGCACCTCTACGACGCGGTGTGTCCGTACGTCCACGCGTTCACCACGGTTGCCGAGTACGAGGAGTGGGCGGCGACGGTCGACGCGGCCACAACGAGTCTCCCCGTGGCCACCGGTGTCGCGCTCGCGCGGGAACTCGCACACGCGCTCGTCGACACCGTCGACGAGACCGAGTGAGCACCAGGCTCACTCGCGGGCGGCGTTCGCGACGTGTGTGTGGGCGCCGATCAGCGCCCCCGCCAGATCCAGGTTCGCGACGTACGTCTCGCGGTCCAGGATCGAGTCGCGGACCTCGCAGTGCTCGACGGTGGCCTCGGGAAAGACCAGGCTCCGGTCGATCGTCGAGTCCCTGACAGTCGCGCCGGCCATCACGTGGACGTTCTCACCGAGCTCGGTGTCGACGAGGGTGGCGTCAGGGGCGACGATGCATTCCCCGTCGAGCGCCCAGGCGACGGCCTCAAGGTAGCTCTCGGGCGTGCCGATGTCGAACCACGCCCCGTCGAAAGTGAACGCGGCGACCCGGTCGTGTTCGACGAGCCACTGGATGAACCAGCCCGGCTCGTCCGGGTTGTTCCCGGCCTCGAGGTACTCCTCGAAGCGAACGGCGTCGGCCGGGAAGGCGTAGCAGGCGATCGAGACGAGGGTGCTCGTCGGCTCGTCGGGCTTCTCCTGGAAGTCGACGACGCGGTCGCCGTCGAGATCCACGAGCCCGTACGACGACGCTCGCTCCCTGGAGCCCACGTCGTAGGCGGCGATCGTCGGCGTTCCGTTGGCTTCGAAGCGATCGATGAACGTCGAGAGATCGAAGCTGATGAGGTTGTCCCCCGCGACGACGAGGAGGTCCGTGCCGGCGATGCCCTCTCGCTCGACGAGTTGCGCGAGGGCACCGACGACGCCGAGCTTCTCGGTTTCGGCGGTCGTCTCCTCGACGGACAGCTGTGGCTTCTGGAAGTCAGTCGTGGCGACGTGTGATCGGAAGTCCTCGGCAAATCGCTCGTTCGTGCTGACGAAGACCGACTCGATTCGTTCGTCGACCTCCAGTTCCCGGAGGATCCGATCGATGACCGTCTCATCGCCGACGGGGAGCAGCATCTTCGGCCGGTTGCGGGTGACCGGCCAGAGCCGCGTGGCGTACCCCCCGGCGAGGACGACGGCGTGCATACCCGGACAGTCAAAATCAGCCGATAAGGAGCTTTTCATTCGATGTGGGTCGGACAAGACCTATAGGCCGGGCGGGCGACCCGTCACCCGTGAGCGAGTCGGATCGGACGACGCGCGAGCGGATCGCCGACAGGCTTCGCGAGACGCCGCTCTCGGCGAGTGCGCTGGCACGCGAGTTCGAGGTCGAGACGGGGACGGCACTCACCCACGTTCGGCACGTCGCCAGATCGCTCGAGACGACCGACGAGCAGCTCCTCGTCGCCCCGCCGGAGTGTGCCGATTGCGGGTTCGACGACTTCGACGACCCCGCGAATCGGCCGAGCCGGTGTCCCGAGTGTGCGAGCGAGGACGTCGCCGACCCGACCTTTACGATCGAATCTGTGCCGGAGGCCTAGTCGTAACAGCTCGCCTCGACGCGTTCCGCGTACCGGCGCCGGAGCAACTGGGTCAGCGGGCCGACTGGCACGTCGAGTCCGTCGACCGTCGTGACCGGGCGGATTTCCCACGTCGTGTTTGTCAGGAACACCTCGTCAGCGTCCCGGACAGCGTTGACGTCGTAGCGCCCCTCCTCGACGGGCACGTCCTCCTCGCGGGCCAGTTCGAGGACGATCCGCCGCGTCACCCCGGGGAGGAGGGGAAGGTCGCTCGTCGGCGTCTGGAGTCGGCCCTCGTCGACGAGAAAGAGGTTGCTCGTGGCCCCCTCGAGGACGTGACCCTGGGCGTCCCGGAGGATGGCTTCGTCGGCGGCGAATTCGTCAGTGGCGGCGCGGCGGAGCTCGAGGCGAGCGAGAATCCCCGACAGGTAATTGTGGGTCTTCGCGCCCGGCGGCAGCACGTCGGCCGGTGGCCGCCGCGTCCGGACCGTCTGGAGGACGGCCGGCTCGTCCCACGGCGGGGCCCCCTCGAGGCCGCCGCGGTCGAGCGGTCGGACGACCACGACGACAGTCGGGTCTGGATCGGGTGCCGGCGTGAGCTTGCCGGCCTGTCGACCCCGCGTCACCGAGAGGCGGACGTAGGCCTCGGCCAGGTCGTTGGCCGCGAGCGTTTCGCGAACCCGGCTGTGGAGCTCGTCGTTCGGCGGAATCGCGTCGCGGAACCCGAGCGTCTCGCAGGTCTGTGCCAGGCGGTCGGCGTGGGCGTCCCAGGCGAAGATCGAGCCGCCGTACGCCCGCAGCGTCTCGAAGGCGGCGTCGCCGTACCGGAAGCCGCGGTCCTCGACGTTCACAGCCGCCTCGTCAGCGGGGACGAGTTCGCCGCCCACGTGGTACGTTTGCCCCGTCACGTCACGTAGGTCTCCAGAAAGTTCGCGACGAGCTGCTGACCGTGGTCGGTCAGGATGCTCTCGGGATGGAACTGCACGCCGACGTGGGGCTTCTCGCGGTGGCGCACGCCCATGACGACACCCGCTTCGTCGACCGTATGGGCAGATTGCTCGAGGTCGTCAGGCAGACCGGCCGGGTCGACCGCGAGCGAGTGGTAGCGACCGACTTCGAGCGGATTCGGGACGTCCGCGAAGAGCCCAGCACCGTCGTGGCTGACCGTCGAGGGCTTGCCGTGGACGACATCGGGGGCGTGCCCGACCGGCGCGCCGCCGGCCGCACACAGCGCCTGGTGGCCGAGACAGACGCCGAGCGTCGGATACCCACGCTCAGCGAACAGGGCCACCGAGATGCCGGCGGCTTCGGGCCGACCCGGGCCGGGCGACACCACGACTGCGTCGGGATCAAGCGCGTCCACCCCGTCGAGGTCGACCGCGTCGTTGCGGCGGACGAGGACCGTCCCGTCTGTCGCCACCGCGGCCTCGCTCCGGCCGGTCACGAGAGCGCCGACGTACTGGACGAGGTTGTAGGCGAACGAGTCGTAGTTGTCGACCACCAGCACGCGCATCGTGTCGTGGCAACCCTGGCGGCTCGCGGGCTAATAAGTGCCGGTCGTAGCGGCCGACGCGTCGAAATGCCGGACCAACAATCCGATTGTGGAGCGACAATTGGACGTTTGTAGACATTAACTCCTAAACGTGTTTTAGGACAATCCTTATGCCGTAGATTTACCAGCGTATAGGTGATAATGCGTCCGACCGTCGACGCCACACACCCCGGTTCGTACGAGTGCTACGGCTGTGGCCGTCGGGAGAAGGATCCGACGCCGCGGGTCTGTCCCGTGTGTGGCTCTGCGATGCGCCACACTGGCCGACCGCGCGATCGGTAGCCGCCGCGCGCCCAGCCCCCTCCGGTTCAACGATTTGCCCGTTCCTTACCGGTCCCGGGCCTGTTCCATCCAGTCCTCGACACGCGAGGGACTTGCCTCGGTGGCCGCTGCCACCGTCTCGACGTCGCTCGCTGCGAGATCAGCGATCGTCTCGATGCCAGCGTCCGTCAATCGCTCCGCGTACGTCGGTCCGATGCCGTCGATATCCTCGACGGATGGCGACTCGTCCGCGTCGGCTGGCTCGTCCGGGTCGGGCGCGTCGTCGGTGCCCGCTGGTTCGTCCTGCGTAGATGTGTCGTCGTCGGCCGCCGGTGGTGTCCCCTTGACTGCCTGCTCGGACTCGACCGACGGCTCTCGCTCGACAGTCACCCCTGGCTCTGTAGGGGTCGTGGACTGTGCGCCGTCCGTGCCGAGAAGTGACTTGAGTTTCTGGAGGATGCCCATACAAGGAGCGTAGCGGGCGCCTTCACTTAAACTCCGTCGCCGCGTCTGCCCGGCCACTGCACGAGAGTGTGCTGCGTGTGACTCAATCGCCGGCTTCGAGTCGCTCGCGCAGCGCCCGGTTCATCTCGGTGACGGGCGCCTCGAGGCCGGTCCAGATCTCGACGGCTTCGACGCCCTGGTACAGGAGCATCCAGCCGCCGTCGACAGTCCGTGCTCCGGCGGCCCGCGCCTCCCGGAGCAATCGGGTGTCGATCGGACTGTAGACGGCATCGAGAACCACGAGGTCGGGTCCGAGGGCGTCTGCCGGGACTGGCGACCGGTCCTCGTCCATCCCGACGCTGGTCGCGTTGACGAGGACGTCTGCCGATGACAGGAGCGACGCGAGGCTGTCGAGCCCGTGGCCGCGGGCGTCGCCGCCGACTGTCCTGGAGAGGTCCTCGGCGCGGGACGCCGTGCGGTTGGCGATCTCGACTGTCATACCTACCTCGGCGAGTGCGATGGACGCCGCCCGCCCGGCGCCGCCGGCTCCGACGACGACGGCTGTCCCCTCGAGGGTGACGTCGTGATGCCGGAGCGCCCGGACAACTCCCGTCGCGTCGGTGTTGTAGCCGACGGGTGGCGAAGCACCGAAGTCGACGGTGTTGACAGCGCCGATGCGTGCCGCCTGGTCGGTCGGCTCCACGGCGTCGAGGACGTCCTCCTTGAACGGAATCGTCACGTTCAGTCCGCGCACTCCGAGCGCCTCGGCCGCCTCGATCGCCGCGGCGCCGGCGTCTGCCGCCGGCTCGAAGGCCACGTACCGGGAGTCGAGGTCCAGGGACGCGTAGGCGGCCTCGTGCATCGGTGGCGACAGCGAGTGTCCCACCGGGTTCCCGATCAGCCCGTAGACGTCCATAGACGTTCACCGCGGCCAGCCGACATAATCGCCACGCTCCCCGGCGCCGGGTACGGTCGCCTCTCACGCCATCCCGTTCCGACGCGAGGCCAATCGGCTCACGCAGGTCCGGACCGGGGGATTCGCAAGACATTCAAACGACACCGGTGAGGGTCAATCTAGTGATTGGACGCCTGCGACACCCCCTCTCCGCCCTTGGTGTGGCGGTCGCGCTGTCGGTGCCGTGGGTCGTCGTCTGGGCGACAGACACCCAGCTTGGACTCGCCGGCACTGTCCTCCTCAGCGGGGTGGCGATTCTGGGCGCGTCGTTTCTCCTCGCGTGGGCCGCCGAGACGGCCGAGAAAGACGTGCCACGATCGTTCGCCCTCGCCGTCCTCGCGGTCCTGGCCGTGGCGCCCGAGTACGCGGTCGACGCGCTCTACGCCTGGACGGCCGGCGCGGAGGCCGGGACCGCCCGCGGTATCGAGGCGGGCAATCTCGCCATCGCCAACATGACTGGGGCCAACCGGATTCTCATCGGGATCGGGTGGGCCGGCATCGTCGCGTTCACCATCTGGCAGGCTCGTCGCACGAGCGACCCTGCCGTCGAGTTACGGGAAGGCTTTCTCGCTGACCGCGTCTACCTGGATCGGGACATCTCGACGGAGATCGCCTTCCTCTTCCTCGCGACCGTCTGGGCGTTCATCGTTCCGCTGAGCGGGGGCATTGACTGGCTCGACCTGCTGGTCCTCGTCGGGCTGTACGTCGCCTACATCCTCATCGTCATCAAGGGGGAGATGGATACGGATACCCGCCACGTGGGTGTCCCCCGGTACCTCCAGGCGTTCCCGCGGCCCCGGCGCGTGACGACCGTAATCGTCCTGTTTGCGTACTCCGGATTTCTCATCCTGTCGGCAGTCGAGCCGTTCGCGCACGGCCTCGAGGACGTCGGGCTGGCGATCGGCATTCCCTCGTTTTTCATGATCCAGTGGATCGCGCCGCTGGCGAGCGAGTCGCCGGAGCTGATCGTCGTCGCCGTCCTCGTGACGAAAGCCCGGTCGACGGCGGGGTTCAACACGCTCATCTCCTCGAAGCTCAACCAGTGGACGCTGCTGATCGGGACCCTCGTCGTCGTCTACTCCATCGCACTCGGGCGCTACGGAGTCCTCCCGTTCGACTGGATCCAGGCGGGCGAGATCTGGCTGACGGCCGCCCAGTCGTACTTCGCCATCGCCATTCTGATCAACTTCCACATCTCTCTCCGGGAGGCACTGGCGCTGTTCGTCCTGTTCATCTCACAGGTCCTGATCGAGTTCATGTTCCTGCGCGTGTGGGCGCCGCCCATTCCGGATCCGAAGTTCGACCTCCTCATGGCGTACGCGGCCATTTACATGGTCGTCGGGACCGTCTTGTTCGTCAGGCGGCGTCGATACTTGCGTCTCGTCCTGGCCCTCGTCGGCTACGCGGCCCGCCGGGCGGCAGGTCAGAACCCACCGCGGCCACGACTCGCCGACTGACATGCTGGGAATTGTTGTCTCCGAGGCCGACGCCGCGGCGACCCACATCTACGAGCACCTGCTGGAGCTCGCCGCGTGGGAGACAACTGTGGACGATGGCCGGCCGCCGGCGGATGGCGGGGGGACTGTCTTTCGGACCGACGGCGCCGAGATGCGGACGTTCGAGGCCCGACACCTCGACCTGGAGCGTCCCGCCACAGCCTTCGAGGAGGTGGACCTGCTCGTCTTCGCCTCGAAGCACGCCGGCGAGACCGGGCCGCTGCTCACCGCTCACCACACCGGCAACTTCGGGCCGGCGGAACACGGGGGCGAGGCGAACGACCTCGCGCGGGCCTGTCCGGCGGCCCACGCCCGGGTGCTCGACGCCCTTGCGACCCACGCCCCCGACGGCTACGACGTCGGGATGGAGTGCACCCACCACGGGCCGACCGACGTCGGCGCCCCATCCATGTTCGTCGAAGTCGGCAGTGGACCGGACCAGTGGGCCGACCCCGAGGCGGCTCGCGCCGTGGCGGCCGCCATCCTCGAGCTCCGCGGCGTCGGTCCACACCGCCCCACGTCGGACGGCACGCCACGGACCCGGCGACACCTCGTCGGCTTCGGCGGCGGCCACTACGTCCCCCGGTTCGAACGGCTCGTCCGAGAGACGGACTGGGCGGTCGGCCACGTCGCCGCCGACTGGGGACTCGACGCGCTGGGTGATCCCGCCGAGCCGCCGGCCCGGGCGGTGGTCGCGGCCGCATTCGCCCGGAGTCAGGCCGAGTACGCCCTGATCGTGGGCGACCGATCCCCCATTCGAGAGGCAATCGCGGACCTGGGGTACCGCGTCGTCGACGAGACGTGGCTGCGCGAGACCGACGGCGTGCCACTCGACCTCGTCCACCGGATCGAGTCTGCTCTCGTGCCGACGGACGCGACGATTCGCTTCGGTGTCGATCCGCCGGCCGCTGCCGAGGTCGTCACCGCGTCGCTCCCGGACGACCTCCTCGGCGTGGTCTGTGGCATCGATCTGGACGCGACGCGGGCCGCTCTCGCGGACGTCGTCTTGGCGTACGTCGCTGACCAGGGCGGCACCCGTCCGACCGGCACCCTCGC
Source organism: uncultured Halobacteriales archaeon (assembly GCA_964383875.1). Lineage (GTDB taxonomy): Archaea > Halobacteriota > Halobacteria > Halobacteriales > Haloarculaceae > CAYLJD01. Next base: position 32,549 of record CAYLJD010000015.1, on the reverse strand, counting down.
GCTGGCCGACGAGACGACGCTGGTGGACGTCGTCGAGGCCCTCGTCGACGTGCTCCGCGAGCGCTACGAGTCCGTCGAACGGACAAACGACGAACTGGTCGTCCGCGAAACGGTGTTCCAGCCGGAACGGGCCGAGACTCTCGGTGTGCCCGAGGGGCCGAAGTTCGGGCAGTTGGCGGCCGGCGAGACCGTCGAGGTCGACGGACGGACGATCCCACCGGATGCGGTGACGGAGACGCGAGAGCGGCGGTTCCGCTTTCGGTGAATCCAGCCCCCGGGACGTTCGCCCCGACAACTCGAATTACGTATATGTCTGATCCACTATCTGTATCCGGTGGCGTCGGTCGGTCCCGGGGGTTCGCGAGTCGGACGCTCGTCAGACGCAGGGGAAAACTATTAACAGCTAGCACGACACGACTTATTTAAATATGGACTCGATTATCGACGAGGCCATCGAGGAGGCCGAGGAGGAGTCAGAACCACCGGAGACCGACGATGCGACCGACTCGGCAGAATCAACAGGTGCCGAGGAACCATCGACCGCGGGCGAGATGACCGACGAGGAGCTGGCGGACGTCGTCGAAGACCTCGAAACCAACATCACAGTCGTCGGTGCTGGTGGCGCTGGAGGGAATACCGTCACCCGGATGATGGACGAGGGGATCCACGGCGCAAAGCTCGTCGCCACCAACACGGACGCCCAGCACCTTGCCGACGAGGTGCAGGCCGACGTCAAGATTCTCATCGGGAAAAAGCGCACCGGCGGCCGGGGTGCCGGATCGGTCCCCAAGATCGGCGAGGAGGCCGCCCAGGAGAACATCGAGGACATCCAGCAGACGATCGACGGCTCGGACATGGTGTTCGTCACCGCCGGGCTCGGCGGCGGGACTGGCACCGGCGCCGCCCCCGTGATCGCCCAGTCGGCCCAGGAAGCCGGTGCCCTCACGATTTCTATCGTCACGATTCCGTTCACGGCCGAGGGCGAACGTCGTCGCGCCAACGCCGACGCCGGCCTCGAACGCCTCCGCGCCGTCTCCGACACGGTCATCGTCGTCCCCAACGACCGCCTCCTCGACTACGCGCCGTCGATGCCCCTCCAGGACGCCTTCAAGATCTGCGATCGAGTCCTCATGCGATCGGTCAAGGGCATGACCGAGCTGATCACCAAGCCCGGCCTCGTCAACGTCGACTTCGCCGACGTCCGGACGATCATGGAGAACGGTGGCGTCGCCATGATCGGCCTCGGCGAATCCGACTCCGAGAACAAGGCCCAGGACTCCATCCGCTCGGCGCTCCGGTCGCCTTTGCTGGACGTCGAGTTCGACGGTGCCAACTCGGCACTCGTCAACGTCGTCGGTGGCCCCGACATGTCCATCGAGGAGGCCGAAGGCGTCGTCGAGGAGATCTACGACCGGATCGATCCGGACGCCCGGATCATCTGGGGCGCCTCCGTCAACAACGACTTCGAGGGCAAGATGGAGACGATGATCGTCGTCACGGGCGTCGAGAGCCCACAGATCTACGGCAAGAGCGAGGCCGCACAGGAGCGGGCGGCCAAGCAGGTCGGCGAGGACATCGACTACGTCGAGTAAACCGTCCCATCCGGCTTTTGCGAGCAGTATTAGAGCGTGCCTGCACGGATGCGCGTCTGGAGCGTGTTTGCCGCCGTCCTGACGAACGGCGTCGCGTCGGCCTGGTTGGCGACCTGGACGGCGATTTCGATCGCTTCGTCCTCGTCGTAGGCGGCGCCTCCGCCGAAATCGGCGTTCTCACAGATGTCCGTGATGACCTGGGCGGCCTTCTCACGCCCGACGCAGTCACTGAAGGCCTCGATGAGTTGCTCTTGGTGGATCGTCACGCCCTGTCACCTCCGGGGAACAGGAGGATCGAGGTCGCCGTTTCGTGGAGCCCGCGCATGTCATCCCGCCTGAAACAGATCTCGTCACCCCCGGACTGGATGCCGGCCATCGGCGCGTCTATGGGGTCGACGGTTGCGTCGATCAGTTCGGGGTAATCCTCCGAAAGCGTGAGCTCGCCGCACGGACACTCGAAGACGAGGCCGCCAGCGACTGCCCGGTCGCCCAAATCGGCTAACGCGTGTCGCGCACTCCTGGTCCCGCGCTCGATCGTTCCCTCCTTCCCGCTCGTCATCGGGTACAGAACTACACCTTCGGGAATGGGATGCGAGAATCGGAGTGCGCCATCCGGGAGCGATCCGAGCGTCGGCATCTCGGTGATGGGGTTGTCCTCCGCGTCATCGGCACCGTCCTCGACCGCGTACGGCTCGTAGAACGGTGTCACCCAGGCACTCCGGACTTTGTACTCGTCTGCACTGGTCCGGAGCCCGAATACCATCTCGGTGAAGGCCTTGGAGATCAGCAGTTGGTCGTCCTCGACATCGGCGATGCTGAACCCATATTCCTCCCGAGCGATGTCGTCGAACGCCTCCTTCCAGACATCGTATGCCGGCCGCCCGTCGAGTTCGTAGACGATCTGCCCCTCGGATTTGGTCACCTCGTAGGATCCACCGATTGGTTCGTGGCGATTCCCGATCCCGAGCGCGAACGGTTCGGTCGAGGCGATCACCGCGAGAACGACCGCATCGCTCGCCATGTCGTCAGCGGTGAACACGGTGTTGTTCTCGAAGCTCACGTCGTGAGCACCGCCGCCAGCCCACTCGATCGGCATGGCCTGGTAGGCCCGCAACACGAGTTCCTCACTGCCAAAGACCGTCCCCGTGAGCATGAGCCCGGTCAGGTGGGGAAAGCCCTCGACGGCCGTCGGCAGGTCGGCTGTCGCCTCGGCAATGCATCCTTCCGGATCCTCGGCGGCGTTCCGACCCAGGCCCGTGAAAAACCGCATCTGGTCGCTTGCCACCAGCGCGACGGCCACGCCAGTCCCACCCATGAACGTGCTGGTGTGCACGCCCCGCTCAGTGAACGTCGCGTCTGCCGTTGCGCCGACAAGCTTCGCGTCGCCGGCGACCGACTGCACTCCCTCGATGACGTCTGCACAGTCGAACGCCGGGCTGCAAAACACCACAGCGAAGTCGACTGTGTCTGCGTCCATCGCGTCAAACGCTTGCGTAGCGGCCGTCCGAGCGGCGGCCGTGCCGGTGTCGTCTCCCCCGAAGCCCGTCCCGAATTCGGTCCCCATCGTACCGTCCCCTGTGTCATCCACCCACATGCCCCGGCAAATAATTATTGTTTTGGCTATACGATTGTCCGAGCGACATGTTACCGGCGCCGCGGGAACACGCCGACGAATCCGCGCCGCTGGGTCGCCCATCCGTGGGAGGGGGTGACTGATGGGCGGGTCGCCGGCCGAGCCGCCGCCAACTGTGGACGTCCTCGTGGTCGCCGGGTCGTCCGACGCGGCGACTACCATCGCCGACGGCGTGGCGGCCAACGCCGGAATCGAGGCGGAGCCGGTCTCTCCCGACGACGCTGTGGGGATCCTCGATGCCCGCCCGATCGACTGCGTCGTCGTGGACCGGACGAGCGGGCTCGACGACACTGCCCTTCGCGGCCGGGTCCGGGACGACCCGGACGTCGTGTACGTCCCGCTGGTCGACCCGGTGGATTGGGACACGGCACCTCCAGCGTCTGCGACGCCAGTCGCTCCGCCACTGCCGAAACCGCCGAGCAATCGGCTAGCGGTGCTGGGTGACCACATCCTGGCACGGGTCGGTGAGACAGCCACCACGGGGACGGATGGACTCCAAGACGTGGTGTGGGAGCTGACTGACGACCTGATGGCGGCGCCAACGCGAGAGGCCATCGTCGAACACGTGTGCGAGGCGTTAGCCGGCAGTGATCACTTCAGCGGTGCCTGGGTCGAGGAACGGCCTCCGGAGACCGGCGTCTGGACGGCGGCTGGCGTGGGGGTCGATCGGATCCGGGCGATCCGGACCGAGATCGAGGCTCCGGATCGCGATCCCCCGTGGACGCGCGCAGTCCAGACGCGGACGGGTCACCGCTATCCCGAGTCGGACGCCGACGAACTCGGCGGGCTGGACGTCGCACTCGTCAGTGTCCCGTTGCTCCACCGGGGGATCGTCTACGGCGTCCTGACGGCCGTTCGGCTGGACCCAGACGGCCGGTCGGCGTCCGGCGTGCGCGATGCCCTCGTCGGCTTCGGGAAGATCGCCGGCCAGGCACTGGCGATGACCGAAATGCAGACACAGGGCGAAACCGTCCAGCAGGCGATCGAACAGGCTGACCCGGCGATCGCCATCCTCGACGAAGACGGCACCGTCGAGTACGTCAACGCCGCCTTCGAGACCGTCTACGGCTATCCGAAGTCCGAGACGATCGGTGCCCCGGTGGATCTGCTCCTCCCCGCGGACGTCGACGCGACGACGCTGTTGTCGGCGGTCGGCGAGGACAGACACTGGCGCGAAGAGATCGTCAAGTCCGGCAAGGGGGGCCGCCGGTTCCACGCCGACCTCTCCGTCGCGGCCGTCCCCGTGGCGGGCGGCACGCGACAGAAGTACGTGGCGGTCGCCTCGGACATCACGGCGTTGAAGGAGCGCGAGCAGCGTCTGGAGGTTCTGAATCGTGTGCTCCGGCACAACCTCCGAAACGACATGGACTCGATCATCGGCCGTGCGGAACTGATTGCCACGGCCGACAGCGACGATCCCAGGGCAGACGCGAGCCGCATTATCGAGACCGCCTCGGACCTGGTCGAAATGGGCGAGAAGGTCCGACGGGCCGCCACCGCCCTGGACGAGTCGGCCGAACAGACCGACATCGTGCTCGTCGAGCTGCTCGAACGGGTTGTGAGTGATCTCGCCGATGCCCACCCGGACGGTGAGGTGATCGTCGACGTCCCGTCCGACGTCGTCATCCAGTCGAACTGGCGCCAGCTCGAACTCGCCGTCTCGAACCTCGTGGAAAACGGACTGGAACACGGCGGATCGAAGCCAACAGTCGAGATTCTGTTGACCGACACCGACGCCCGCGACGAGACGCTCTCGATCGCCGTCAGGGACGATGGACCGGGCATTCCGTCCCACGAGTTGCGGGTACTCGAGGCGGGGGAGGAGACGGCACTCGAGCACGGGAGTGGCATCGGGCTTTGGCTCGTCCACGCGGCCGTGACGACGCTCGGCGGCGATCTCTCGTTCGACACCGGCAGTGATGGCACGACTGTGACGGTTGCTATTCCCCGGACTGGCGGGCGGGATTCGCGGTGACCCGACGAGGGTCCGCTGGCGAGTCTGCACCGGACCGGGATCGATTGGGGGGACCGGGAAATCCCGCTTGGCGAGTTGCTACACCCAGCCGACGTCGTGTACTCGTCGACCTGACGGGGCGCATCAATAGATAGAAAAGCACGCGTCGGCAAGTTCGGTCCATGCGAACGCCGAGAGACCTCAGCTCCTACGTACGGGTGCTCAAGCTGGCGAGCACACCCTCCTGGGAGGAATTCTCGCAGGTGGCCAAGATCGCCGGCGCTGGCGTCGTGCTCGTCGGCATCCTGGGCTTTCTCATCTTCGTGTTCATGGCCTTCGTGCCGGGGGGTCCGTAATGGGGATCTTCGCCGTCAAGACCACGGCCAGCCAGGAACGCACGGTGGCCGACATGATCGTCAATCGGGAGGAAGATTCGATCCACGCCGCGCTGGCGCCGGACTCGCTAACCTCCTACGTCATGGTCGAGGCCGACGACGCCTCGGTCTTCGACCGCATCCTCGACGAGATTCCCCACGCACGGGGCGTGGTGCCCGGCGAGAGCGGCCTCGGCGAGGTCGAACACTTCCTCTCGCCCAAGCCTGACGTCGAAGGCATCGCCGAGGGCGACATCGTCGAACTCATCGCCGGGCCGTTCAAGGGCGAGAAGGCCCAGGTCCAGCGGATCGACGAGGCCAAAGACCAAGTCACGGTGGAGCTCTACGAGGCCACGGTCCCGATCCCGGTGACCGTCCGTGGCGACCAGATACGGGTATTGGACAGCGAGGAACGCTGAGCGACCCTCCACGATTCCCACCGGCCTGATCCGATGGACTCGCGAGACCACTCCAGATCGACCAGCTAGCCCCCCGGGAAGAGCCTCACCATGACGCTGTATGCACTCGACGACGTGGGCGACGCGTTCGAAGTGACCAGCGAGTTCCTCCGGCCGGTCGAGGCACGAACGTGGGCCAAACTCGCCCTCGTGGTGCTGTTTATCGGTGGCGCCGGCGGTAACGTGACGTCATTCCAGTCCTCGGTCGGAGGCAGTGCTGGGCCAGTCCCCGATCTGTCAGCCGGGCCGGGACTCTGGCTGCTCATTGCGGCGATCGTCGGTGTCGCCCTCGTGGTCGGGCTCGTGTTCGTCCTCGTCGGGTCTATCTTCGAGTTTGTCTTCGTCGAGTCGCTTCGGCGGGAGGAGGTGTCGATCCGGCAGTACTGGGGACAGCGCTGGCGCCAGGGCGTCCGCCTGTTTGCGTTCCGCGTGGCCCTCGGCCTGTTTCTGCTCGGTGGCGGCGCCCTTCTCGCAGCCTCGATCGTCCTCCCGCTAGTCGGGTTCGATCCGCTCGGCGGGCTCTGGCTCGCCGGCGTCGTCCTGCTGCTCCCGGTCTTTCTGGTGATCGCCATCGTGACCGGGGTCGTCTACGTGTTCACGACGATCTTTGTCGTGCCGATCATGGTGCTGGAAGACTGTGGGGTGGTGGCGGGGTGGCGGCGACTCTGGCCGACGATCACCCGTGACTGGAAACAGTACCTCGCGGTCGCACTCCTGTACGTCGGCCTCGCCATCGCCGGCGGAATCGTCGTCGGGATTCTGACCGCGCTCAGTCTGCTGATCCTCTTCATTCCTTTCGGTCTCCTGTTTGCGATCGCCTTCGGCCTGTTCGCCTTCGTGTCCGAGGTGCTCGGATTCCTCGCGTTCCTCGTGCTCGGGGTCGCGGGGGTGATTACGGCCATTGCCGTCGTCGCCGTCGTGCAGGTCCCGGTCCAGACGTACCTGCGGTATTATGCGCTGCTTGTACTCGGCGACATCGAACCGCCATTCGACCTCATTCCGGACCAGCGGGCGGCAATTCGGGACGCGGAGGCGACGGACGTCTAGGTCCCCACCACCAATCACGGTGTCACGGTCGGCCGTCCGCTGCCAACTCTTATTGGGTCGCCACCGGAGCGATGAGCATGGGCTTTCACACGTTCGACCCGGCCGAGGCCGACCGGCTCGAGGATCCGGTCCGCTACCGGTGGTGCTCGGCTGAGGAGTTGCTGACGCTCCTCGCCACCCACGACGCGGCCACGGTCGCCGACCTCGGGAGTGGCACCGGGTTCTATACGGACGACGTTGCGTACCACGCCGAGACGGTATACGCCGTGGACGTCCAGCCCGCGATGCACGCCCTGTACGAGGAGAACGGACTGCCGGACACCGTCGAGCCGATCACCGCGGCCATCGAGGACCTCCCGTTCGCTGACGACGAACTCGACGCGGCGTTTTCGACGATGACCTACCACGAGTTTTCCGGGGAGGCGGCGATGGCAGAGCTGGCTCGTGTCCTCCGCCCTGGCGGGCGGCTGGTGACCGTCGACTGGACCCGTCACGGCTCGGAAATTGCCGGGCCTCCGCTCGCGGAGCGCCACGACCTCGCTCACGCGGTGGCGGCGAAGACCGAGGCGGGATTCACGGTCGACCACGCAGTCTCGCGAACGGAGACGTTCGTCTGCCGAGCCCGGCGGTGAGAGCAGCCCAGGGCGCCGGAATTTTCACCCCGCGCGGGACCGATGGCTCTTTGAAAGCCTTGGGAGGCGAAATGATCGCCCATCCGATCACGAATCCGCCACACCGAATCGGGGGGACGACCACGACGCAATTTTTGGTCCGACGGGTACCGGATCTGCCCGATTTCACACGAGTCAGCGGGGTGGCTGTGAGAGACGTGGGTGCAATCTCGCGGCCGCGAGATTTATCGTAGTGCCTTCGCTATCCCGACGTACTGGATCCCGCATCGTGACAGACATCTCATCTGACGACCTCGTCACCGTGGTCGACATCCTTGGACGCGAATTCGCGACCGCTGACTCGTCCGCCGACATCTCCCAGACGGCGGTCGACACCGCGACGCTCGTGGTGGATTCGGACGTCGCCATCCTGGCAGAGAAACAAGATGAGGGGTTGACCCAGATCGCCTCGCGGCCGACTGACTGGACGGATACCGACGGTCTCCTGTCTCCGACGTCAGAACCGAACGTCATCGCGGCTCACGGGACTTCACACCGCATTACCGACCGGAGCGACGTTCGCGGGGCAACGGCGGCACACTCAGGCCCCCAAATCCCCGGGATCGACCTGCGATCGGTTCTGGTCGTTCCGGTCGGAGACGACCGGGTCCTCATTGCCGGGACCCACTCGGCTGGGGCGTTCTCCGAGACGGACCTCGAGCGCCTGCGGCTGCTCGGGCGGTACGCCACGAGTCGGCTATCGGCCATCGAATCTGGACAGTCCCAGACCCAGGACCGAGAGTGGATCGCCAAGGCGGCAGCCGGCCTCTCCCACGATGCGGAGAACTTCCTCGGGGTCATCGAAGGCCGGGCTGCGATCGCGAGAGACGATCCGCAGTCGGACCACTTTACCGCCATCGAGCAGGCGGCGTCTCGGCTCCGGGAGTTGATTACGGACACGCGGATCCTCATGGAATCGGGCACTTACATCGCAGATCCCGAGACCGTGCCCCTCAGGGAAGTCGTTCGCGCGGCATGGGCCGTCGAACAGACAGAGTCGGCTCAGATCGACGTGCAGCCGCTGCAAACCGTCCGGGCTGACCGGACCCGCCTGTCTCGGCTGCTGGAAAACCTCTTTCGGAATGCCGTCGAACACGCCGGCCCGGACGTGACCGTCCGTGTCGGGATGCTCTCGGACGCGGCGGGATTCTACGTCGAAGACGATGGTCCGGGCATCGATCCCGAAGAGCGCGACTCCGTCTTACAATTCGCCTACTCCACGTCAGCCGACCACACTGGCCTCGGTCTCACTATCGTTCAATGGATCGCGGCGGCCCATGGATGGAACATTTCGATCACGGAGAGCCCGCTCGGGGGGACCCGCTTCGAGTTCAACGACGTGGAGATAAGCGAATAGGCCGCCCGTCGCCATTGTCGGGGAGCGGCGTCCCACCGCCGGGCACCATCGAGCCGGTGTCGAACCATCGGCACCCGGTCGCTGACGGGGGTCGGGGCATCTGCAGCCCGACCGCTGTCGCATGGACTCACGCCCCGTTTTCGATCCGATCGACAACCTCGCGGATGTCGGCGACCGCCTCGACGTCCTCCTTGACCTTCTCACGCCGCCGGACTTCGGCGGCGGTGGCGTCATAGGCGCGGACGTACTCGGCCCGGGAGTGTTCCTCGAAGGCGTGACGGATGGCGAAGTAGCCGTCCGGGACGACCGCGCCACACACCTTGCACTCGATGCGCTCGTGCTCGGTCGCCTGGTGGACGATCAGGTCCTCCACGCGGTCGAAAGTGGCGTCATCGCCCCGGATGGCGCACTCCCACCGTGCCATGACGGGAGCCAGGCAGTCCGCAGGTAAAAGGATTCCTCCGCGGGTGGCGGTCGCTCGCTGGGGAAATTCATAACAGCCGAGCCCGCAAACTGGTCACCAGTGACCGCCGAGACGCGTGTGGACCTCCACGTCAAAGTGCTCGACGAGCTGGTCGTGGCCAGCGCCAAGCGTCGCGGTCTGGACGCGATCGTCTACGCGCCGCACTTCACCCGGTGGCCGACGATCCGCAAACGCGCCGCGGCGTTCTCGGACGAGGAGCTCCTGGTCGTCCCGGGGCGGGAGCTGTTTACCGGCAGCTGGCGCGACCGCCGTCACGTCTTGGCACTCGATTTGGAGCGCCCGGTCCCCGATTTCCTGACACTCGCCGGGACGATGGACGCGCTCGCCGCCCAGGACGCCGTCGTCCTCGTCCCCCATCCCACGTTCGCGACAGTCAGCCTCGAGCGCGAGCACGTCGGGACCTACGCCGATCTCGTCGACGCGATCGAGGTGTACAATCCCAAATACCTGCCGTGGCACACGCGTCGTGCGCGGTCGCTTGCCGACGAGTTCGGCCTGTCGCCATTCGCCTCCTCGTACGCACACCTGCGTGGGACTGTCGGCGAGGCGTGGACGGCCTTCACTGACCACATCGCGACCGAGGCCGACCTTCTCGCGGCGCTTCGAGACGGGACCGAGCGGCGCATCGAGCACCGGCAGGGGCCGGACCACGTGCGGCGTCGGGCGGTCGAGATCGGCCACCTGTTCTGGGAGAATACCGTCGAGAAAGCCGACCGCCTGTTTCTCTCCGGCACCGAGGCCACCCACCCGGCCCACGTCGCGTACGGGGGCGAGTTCGATGACGTCCGCGTCTACTGACGCGCCTGGACGCCTTCCAAGAGATCGACGAGTGCCTGGCGAGCGATCTTCTCGCGAACGGCGGCGCGGTCGCCGTCGAATTCGTACCGACCGACGTCCGTCTCGGACTCGTGACTGCCCCAGGGAGCGGCCCTGGCGAGGCCGACGAAGACTGTCCCGACGGGCGTGTCGGCCGTCCCGCCGCCGGGGCCGGCCACACCAGTCGTCGAGAGTCCCCACTCGGTGCCGGCAGTGTCCCGTGCCGCAGCAGCCATCTCGCGGGCCGTCGGCGCACTCACGGCACCGTGCGCGTCGAGCGTCTCTCGCGAGACGGCGAGGAGGTCCTGCTTCGCGTCGTTCGAGTACGTGACGAGGGCGCGGTCGAGGTACGCCGACGAGCCCGGGACGGCTGTCAGGAGCGTTCCGATCAGCCCGCCGGTGCATGACTCCGCGACGGCGACGGTCTGTCCTGCGTCGCGGAGTGCCTCGCCCACACGCTGTTCGATGGGCGGCTCCGACGCGAATGTGTCCATGGACGTGGGAGGAGGACTGCGGGCAAAAAGGTCACCCGTCGGGTCCGTGACGCGAATCCGTGACTTGAAACGGGCGGCGATCCCAGTCCCACCGAATGGACGAGGCGGGGCCCGACCAGCCGAGCGAACGGACGGGCGGGTCGTCTGACCTGCTCGCGGAGTGGCCGCCGTACTTCGGCTATTCGGCCCCGTACGACAATCAGTCCGACGCGATCGAGTCCGCCATCGAGGTCGGCGTGGCCAATGGCTATCTGGCCATGGAAGGACCGTGCGGGACCGGCAAGACGATGGCGGCGCTGACGGCCGCCGCGACGGTGCTCCGCCACGGCGAGTACGAGAAGATCGTCGTGGTGACACCGGTCAAGCAGCAGCTCCGCCAGTTCGTCTCGGACCTCCGGCGACTGAACGGTGGACTGGACACGCCACTGACGGGGATTTCGCTGGTGGGCAAACGCGACCTGTGTCCCTACGGCCGTGAAGGGGTCTTCCCGGCCGACGTCGGGACTCACACCCGGTGTGAGGACCTCCGGGAGAACACGGCTGAGCTGGTCGAGAGTGACGGCCGGGGCGGCGACGAGGCCGTCGCGTCTGTCGCCGTCGACGGAACGGCGGACGAGATCTGGTGGGATCCACAGCGCGGGAGCGACCTGGCCCGCCACGCCCGGCCGGACGCCCCCGGGCAGCGTCGCCTCGAGGAGGCGTCACTCGCGACGGCCGGCGCGACGAGCCCTTACCGCCGGTCGCAGCCGACAGCGCCGGTCTCGATGGTCGAGGGCGACGACCCACCGCTCTACTGCCCTTTCGAGGCCGACTGGTACGCCCGAAACAAGGGGTCGCCGGTGGACTTCGACGCGGGCGCGGCCAGCGTTGTGACCCCCGATGACTACCTGCCCGCCGCGACGGAACGCGGGACGTGCCCTCACCGGGTCATGGGCGTGCTGCTCGAATCGGCCGACGTCGTGATCGGCAACTACAACCACCTCTTCGACCCCGACGCGCGCCCGCTGTTGGCGTCCATCCTCGACGACCGCACCTTCGTCATCGTCGACGAGGCCCACCGTCTGGAGGAACGCGTCCGCGATCTGCTCTCGGACCGCGTCGGCCGAGCCACCCTCAAGCGCGCCAGAAACGACTGTGGCGCCGTGCTCTCCCGGGCGGACGAGAGCCACGAGCACGCCCAGCAAGTCCGGGACCGGCTGGCCGCCAACGAGGTTCCACTCGCGGCCGTCGAGCGGGCGCGGGACTTCTACGACGACGTCCTCGGGTGGTTGGACGACCGCGTCGCGAGTCACCTCGACGAGGTGGCGGGCGATGGCTGGCGTGCAGTCGGCCCCGAGGCCCTCCCCGAGCACGACCTCGAGATTCCGCTGCGCGACCCCGAGACGGTCGAGCGGGACGAGCTCTCGATCTGGGCCGAGCGGGAGGGGTACGACGGCGGCTTCTGGCGCTCGCTCGGGACGGTCGGTGCCGCTGTCGAGAATACCGTCGACGAACTCGGACTGTCCCGCACGCCGGTTGCGGCACCCGTCGGTGTGCTCTGCAAGCGATGGTGGGAGGGCGATCACGCGTCGGCACTGCGCGAGATCGAACTCGAGCAGTCCCCGGCAGACGAGCGTCGCGTGGACCGAGCCTGGGAGACTGCGTATACCGCCGGCCTCGTTCGGTTCGAGTGCATGCCGGGCGAGGCCCTTCGCGAGATATTCGACGCGCTCGGGGGTGGTGTGCTGATGAGCGCGACGCTCGAACCGCTGGACGTGTTCGCGGAGGTGGCGGGTCTGGAGGCGCTCCGGGCTGCGAATCGGCCGGTCGTCGAACGGAGCTACCAGCTGCCGTTTCCGGCCGAAAACCGGGCGAGTTGGATCGTCGACGCCGAGCCATTTACCGCACGGAACCGGGGTGATCCCGACGAGAACACCGATCCGGCAACCTGGAATCCGACACGCGACGAGTACGCGCACGTCCTGCGGACGCTGGCCCGCTCGCACGGGAACGTCATGATCGCCATGCCGAACTACCGCGAGGCCGCGTGGGCCGGGCGGTATCTCGCGGATGTCGTCGAGAAAGACGTCCTGGTGGACGAGAGTTCGGCCAACGAGGCGACAGAGGCACTGAAACGGGAGTTCTTCCGGGGGCCGGGGAAGGTGCTCGTGACGAGCACCCGCGGGACGCTCACGGAGGGCGTCGACTACGACGGCGACAAGCTCCACTGCTGTGCAGTGGTCGGCGTGCCGCTGGTCAACATCGGCTCGCCACGGATTGTGGCCACCCAGCGTGCGTACGCCGACGCCTTCGGCGAGGACAACGCCTTCGAGTATGCACTCACCGTACCGGCCGTCCGACGCGCTCGACAGGCCATCGGTCGGGTGATCCGTGGGGTCGACGAGGCGGGCGTCCGGGTACTCGTCGGACGTCGGTACGTCCCCGGGGCCCGCCACAGCGTCCACCGGTACCTCGCGCCGGCCGAGCGAGACGAGTTCGTCCGGATGAAGCCGGACTTCCTGGCGGACAAACTCGCGGGGTTCTGGGACGACCACGCCGCGGTCGACTGACGGCACTCGGAGCCGACTCGATAGAGAGCTCGGCTGTGTCCGACCGACGGGTACACAACCTGCGAGCACGCACGACCGGCCATGGACCTCGAGGTCGAACCGGTCGATGACATCGACGACGCGGCGGTCCTGGCCGGCGTCGACGCGCCCGACTACGTCCTCTACGGCGGCAAGGGCGGCGTCGGCAAGACGACGATGGCTGCGGCGACGGCGATGGCCAGCGCCCGGGACGGCACCCCGACGCTCGTCGTCTCGACGGACCCCGCCCACTCGCTCTCCGACACCCTCGAGACTGACGTTCCGGCGGACCCGACGCGTGTTCACGACGAGATGCCACTGTACGCCGCCGAGATCGACCCGGCAGTCGCCCTCGAGCGTGGCCTCTTCGGTGGTGACGGCGGCGCCACCGAACCGCTGGCCGGACTCCTCGGCGAGGACGTCGCGGATCCCCTCGGCGGCGGCATGCCGGGCAGCGACGAGGCCGCGGCGCTGTGGCTCCTGCTGGAGTATCTCGACGACGCACGCTTCGACCGCGTCGTCGTCGACACGGCACCGACCGGCCACACGCTGCGGTTGCTGGAACTCCCCGAGGTACTGGACACGATGGTCGGTCGGCTGCTGACCCTCCGCGAGCGCCTCGGCGGCGTGCTCGAGGGAATTTCGAATTTGGCCGGGGGTGACGAGACGGATCCCGAGGAAGGCGTCGCCGATCTCCACGAATTGTCGGACCGTATCGAACGACTCCGTACGGTCCTGACAGACCCGTCGCAGACCGATTTCCGGGTCGTGCTGGTGCCCGAGGAACTCGCGGTGCGTGAGTCCGAGCGGCTCCTTGATCGCCTCGCGGAATTCGGCATTCCCGCGGGAACTGTCGTCGTCAATCGGGTGCTCCAGGATCCCGCCGAAATCGCCGACGTCGAAGCCGACTGGCTGGTGGCGCCCCGCCACGCCGACTGTGCGTTCTGTGCGGCCCGCTGGGACGTGCAGCGGGATGCGCTGACCCGCTCGCAGGACGTCTTTCGTGGCCACGAGGTCCGCCGCGTCCCGCTCTTTCCCCAGGACGTTCGGGGGGAACGACTGTTGCAGGTCGTGGCTGCCTGTATCGAGCCCAATTGAGCCGGGTCAGGTCAGCCGACGGGCCACCCGGAGACCGAGGTCTCTGAGGTCGTCCGGGAGGAAACGCGCCAGCAGCAGGAGCCGGGCAGTGCGCCCGACCGGATACCGCGGGTGGGGATCCGTCGTCTCGGCCGCCTCGTGGATCACCGCGGCGACGTCGTCCGGCTCGGCTGCGAACGGCGCGGAGCCACCCAGGATGTTTGCGTCGTCCAGGACCTCGTACAGCCAGCTGTAGACGTCCTCGCGGCGCTCGATTGCGTCGAGTTCCGTCCGGGTCCGCTCGGCGAAGTTCGTGTGTACTGGCCCAGGTTCGACGAGAACGACATCGACGCCGAACTCGGCGACTTCACCGCGGAGGGCGTCGCTGGCGGCCTCGAGCGCGAATTTCGAGGCGCTGTAGGCACCGGTCCCCGGGATCGCGATGCGGCCGGACACCGACGAGACGTTGACGATCGTTCCGGTGCCCGCCTCGCGCATGTGGGGCAGAAGGGCTCGGATGAGCCGGTGGGGGCCGTACAGGTTGACGTCGAACTGGCGATGGAGGCGCTCGACGTCGATGTCTTCGAGTGGCCCGTGTTGCGCGTAGCCGGCGTTGTTGACGAGACAGTCGAGGTGGTCCTGCTCTGCGGTGACACGGTCGATCACGCGATCGATGTCCTCGGGGCTGGTGACGTCCAATTCGGCCGTGTGGCACGTCTCGGTCGCGAGATCTTCGACGTCGGCCACGTCCCGAGCCGTCGCGTACACGGTCCAGCCCTCGTCGGCGAACAGTGTGGCCGTCGCCCGGCCGATCCCGGACGAACAGCCAGTGACGAGTACCGTCTCGTCGGTCATGGTACCCTCGTCGCCGCGGAAGCAGATAAGCCCGGCCGGTTTGCCGCCGTCACGGATCTGTCGCCTGGTGGCGACGCCATCGTCCAGACAGTCGACGGTCTCACTCCGTCAACTCCGCCGCGTACCGGTCGGCGAGGCGGATGGGCTCGGGCAGTTTGTACCCGTCGCAGCACTGCTCGACCACGTCGACGGCCGTCTCGAGACCGACGCGGTGGCCGGGGCTGACGTAGACCGGGTTGACGTACCGATCAGCCCCCTCGAACTGCCTGGTTTGCAGCGCACACCCGATGGGACCATCGCCAGGGCCGTCGACCGCATCGTCGGGATCGATGGGGACGCGGGTCCCGGCTGGCAATGGTTCGTCGAGGGGCTCGCGGGGCTCGCCACACAGGAGTGTCTTGATCACGCCGATCGTGGGCAGGTCGAGTGTCACGCCGACGTGGGTCGCCAGGCCGGCTTGGCGGAAGTGAATGCGGCCACTCCCGTCGAAGAGGGCGAGATCCGGCGTCTGCTCGAGCGCCCGGAATGCCGCCAGCACGCTCGCCCCTTCCCGGAAGGCGAGCAGTCCCGGGATGTAGGGAATCTCCGTCTCGACGGCGGCCGAGGCGCGTTCGACGACTTCGTCGCCAGCCGTCACGACGACTGCGCTCACGGCGAGGTCGCCATCGAAGGCCTGATCGACGCCGGCGACGAGCGGTGGATCGTCGCCGGGTCGACAGCACCGGCGTGGGTCACAGTCGAGCCGGTCGGCGAACGCCGCCGTCGAGGCGATGTCCCGCTGGAGCGCGACCATCTCGTCGTGCGACAGGCCCGGGTCCGGGACGAATTCGGGACGGACTGCTTGCATCAGAACGGGCCGCGGCCTCCGGGGCCCCCGGGTCCGCCCGGGCCACGACGCGAGCCGAACTGGAGCTGGCTCGGGACGTGAATCCGGTCTTTGACGCGCTGCCCGTAGCCGAGCCCGATGACGAGGCCGACGAGGTGGGCGGCGTGGGCGGTGTTCCCCGGTCCGAGCAGGTCGATACCGACGATCCCGGCCGCGCTGAGTCCCGCGTAGAAGATGGTGATCACCCAGATGGGGACGGGGAGGATGAAGTAG
The DNA here is from genome assembly GCA_964383875.1 of uncultured Halobacteriales archaeon. Taxonomy (GTDB): domain Archaea; phylum Halobacteriota; class Halobacteria; order Halobacteriales; family Haloarculaceae; genus CAYLJD01. The sequence goes on along the minus strand of CAYLJD010000015.1, from coordinate 16,071 downwards.
AGATACACCCGCAGGCCCGGATTGAGAATCGTCAGGACGCCCATGATGGCCAGGCCGGCGCCGCTGGCTCCGAGCACGCCGCCGCTCGGGACGGTCTGGACCAGTTGAATGACGATCTGGCTCAGGCCCGCGAGGACGCCACTCACGAGAAACAGCGCCGCGAAGTTTCGCGAGCCGACGTACTGCTCGACCAGCCGGCCGAAGAAGTAGATCACGATGCTGTTGACGGCGATGTGTGCGAGGCCGCCGTGGGCAAACACGGAGGTGACCCAGGTCCAGACGTACTCGGGGTGCTCCGGTGTGAGAACGAAGGTGGCCCGCCAGAGGGGCGAGTCGAGGCCGATCCCGGCGAGGGGATACAGGATGAACTGAAACAGGAACGTGACCCACATCAGTCCGAGAAACGTGTAGGTCATGTTCCCGCGGACGTACGCGAGCGGGCCGCCGGCGCGGGTGTCGAACGGCTGTTGGAGGCGGTCGGTCAGGCCGCCGCTCGCGGTCCGTCCCCGGTCGTCGACCGTCGGGTCGAATCCGCTGTCGAAGACGCCGTCGGGGTCGCCCCAGTTCTCGAGTCCGGGGCAATCGTGGGCCTCCGGAAGACGGTGTTCTGCGCAGTGTGTGCCGCCGCAGTGCCGACAGCGGTACGGCATACTCTCCTGGGCCCCACACACGTCACAGCGCGACATTGCCGGCCGTACGGGAGGGCCCCGCAAAGGGATTGCGCTCGCCGGAACCGCCGCATGCGCCGGTCCGTCCCGGTGCAGTGGCGTCGACACCCCGATCTCGGCCACCTGGTGCACCCACGCCGCGTCGGTCGTCGAAGGAGCGAAGTGGTCGACCCGGGTATACCGAGGTGTGCAGGAGTACGAGCGAGAACAGCTCCTGGAACGCATCGAGCGCGAGGGGGCCACGGTCGGGGCCGACATTCCCGAGCGCATCGAGATCCAGGGCGAACCGATAGACCTCCGGGCGTTCGTCTTCGAGATCCGTCGACGGGAATCCGTTCCACGGGGCGAGCGCGAGCGCGTCGAACGGGCACAAAAGAACCTGCGGCGCGAGCGCCTCCAGCGCAAACAGCGCCTCGAAAATGGCGACGTGTCACGCGAAGAGGGCGAGGCACTCGCGAACGCTATCGTCGGCATCGACCGGGCGCTGAACGCGCTGGATCAGCTCGGGCCCGTCGACCTCGAAGACGAGGCCGAGGCCCAGGCGGCCGCCGACCGCAAACGGTGGATGCGCTTTCTCCGCCAGGCGCTCGGCCACGCCGACGACGATGCCGGGCACGGCGTCGGGAGAGGGCGATGACCACCAACGACGCGATCGCGGATGTCCTCGAGGAGTTTGCCGACCGGCTGGCAGCCAAGGACGTCGAGTACAAACCCCGCGCCTACCGAGACGCCGCCGAGAGCGTCAGGGCGCACGACGAGCCGGTCGAGCGGCTCGCTCTGGCTGGTGCCGACGCCGTTGCGGAAATTCCTGACGTCGGCGAGGCCATCTCCGCGAAGATCGTCGAGTACGTCGAGACCGGTGAGGTTGCCGAACTCGAAGAGCTCCGTGCGGAACTTCCCGCGGACTTCGAGGAACTCACTCGCGTCGAAGGCGTCGGTCCCAAGACCGTGGCGGCGCTCTACGAGGCCATGGGGATCGAAGACCTGGACGACCTGGAAGCCGCCGCGTCGGCCGGCGAGATTCGCGAGGTCGAGGGCTTCGGTCCGAAAACGGAGGCAAACATCCTCGAGAACATCGACTTCGCCCGGGAAGCCCACGAACGACAGCTGCTCGGCGAGGCGCGGCCGCTGGCCGACGATGTGATGTCGTACCTGGCCGACGAGCCGGCGGCCGACCGGATCGAGACGGCGGGTTCGATCCGGCGGTGGCTTCCCACGATCGGCGATGTGGACGTCTTGGTCGCGAGTGCCGATCACGAGGCGGTCGTGTCGGCGTTCGTCGACTGGCCGGCCGTGGACGTCGAGATCGAGTCCGGCTCGAACAAGGCGAGCGTCCGCGTCGACGACGTCCGCGTGGACCTCCGCGTCGTCGACCCGGGCGAATTCGGCAGCGCCCTCCAGTATTTCACCGGGAGCAAGGACCACAACGTGGCGGTGCGGCAGGTGGCCATCGATCGCGACCTGAAGATGAACGAGTATGGGGTCTTCGACGTGAGCGGGGTCGACGATCCGGACGCCGACCAGCGGGCCGGCGAGCGCGTCGCCGGCGACACGGAGGCCAGCATGTACGCCGCCCTCGACATGCCCTGGATGCCGCCAGAAATACGGGAGGACCGGGGCGAGGTCGAGGCGGCGCTCGCCGACGATCTGCCAACCTTGGTGGAGACCGACGAGATCCGCGGTGACCTCCACGTCCACACCGAGTACTCCGACGGCGCGAACACGATCGAGGAGATGGTCGAGGCAGCCGCCGCGTTCGGCCACGACTACATCGCCATCTGTGACCACGCGACCGGGCCCGGAATGGTTGGTGGTGTCGGCGTCCCCGACGACGAGTTGCGGGAGGAACGTGAGGCGGTTCGAGAGATCGCGGACGACGCATCCATCGACGTCTTCGCCGGGGTGGAGGCGAACATCGACCGGACCGGTGAGATTTCTGTCGCCGACGACCTCCTCGCCGAGCTCGACCTCGTCGTCGCCTCCCCTCACGCGGCCCTCGACGGTGACGGTACTGACCGACTCGTGGCCGCAGCCGAACACCCTGACGTGGACGTGATCGGGCACCCGACGGGTCGGTATCTCAACCGCCGATCGGGACTCGACGTCGACGTCGAGCGGTTGGCGACGGTCGCCGCGGATCACGACACGGCCCTCGAGGTCAACGCCAATCCCCACCGGCTCGATCTGCGCGGCCTGGCCGTCCAGCGGGCGATTGACGCTGGGGCCACGATCGCCATCAATACGGACGCGCACCGCCCGGCCGGGTACGAGTTCTTGCGGTACGGCGTGCACACGGCGCGGCGCGGGTGGGCCGAGTCTGGGGACGTGCTCAACACGATGTCCGCTGCCGACCTGCGCGAGTTCCGTGGATGACGCGCTTCCTCCTCGACGCGATGTGTGGCTCGCTGGCGACGTATCTCCGGATGTGTGGCCGCGACGCGGCCTACGCGCTCGACCGGGACGCGGAGTCTGACGCGGCGGTCGTCGAGTGGGCACAAGCGGAGGATCGGACTGTCGTCACGAGAGACGCATCGCTCGCCGATCGGGTTGCCGACGCGATACTGCTCACAGAGCGTGGCGTCGAGGGGCAGGTGGCCGAGCTGGCCGCCGCCGGGTGTGACCTGACACTCCCGGATGAACCGGTCCGGTGCGGACGGTGCAACGGCACGCTCGAGCAAGTTTCGGCCGACGCGTCCCGACCCGACCACGTCCCGTCGGCGGACGAACGACCGGTCTGGCGGTGTCGGGACTGTGGCCAGCACTTCTGGCGGGGCAGCCACTGGGCGGACGTGCGGGAGACACTCGACCGCGTCACGTAGTCGGAACGCCATTGTACCCCCGCCGTCGTATGGCCAATCGATGGCCCTCCCGGACGAAGCTCGCGAGCGGCTGGCGGACGTCGTCGAGCTGCAGCCGACGAAGAACGCCGAGCTCGCTGATCGGTGGGGGATGGACGGCGGCAGCGATGTCCACGCGTACCTCGAATCCACGCTGTCAGACTACTACTACCGCGACGACGACAGCCTGATCCGCGCCACGCCGGACGCGGTCGAGTTGATCACCGGCGAGCCGCCGTCGGCCGACGACGCTCGCACCGTTTCGGCGTTGCAGGCGGCCATCCTCGACGTGCTCGCCGAGCCGGGCGACGACTCCCAGAGCGTGGTCGCGACCCTCCACGCCCTGCGAGAGACTGGCCGGGATCCAACCGTCGACGACGTTCGCTCGGCGCTGCACGGCCTTGTCGACATGGGACTTGCCGAGCGTGTCCAGCGAACAGTGCCCACGTTTCGGCTCGCCCGGCCCCGCGAGGAGCTCGCGGTACAGGTGGCCGAGCCGGCCTGATCAGGACTGTTCTGGCCGCCGTCGAGCGCGCTGCGCGTCGAGGAGTCGCTGGATGGCCGCGCCCGGTCCGCCGTGAATGGGCCAGCCGCGCTGCCGCCACGGCGGCGGTTCCGGCTCGAAGTCAGGACAGCTGCCGTGGCACTCTGCGGGGGTTTGGTGGCGGTCTTTGGCGGCACAGCCGGGGTGCATCCAGCCGTCGCGGTGAGTGAGCCGGAAGTGCCGGCAGTCCGGGCGCATGGACTCGACGTAGGCTCGCCAGCCCCTGGCGTAGGCCCGTTCGCCGATCTCGCGCCGCTTTGCGGCCTTCCAGTCGGGCCCCACGTACTCGAAGCGCGCAGCGCTGGCGTCGTATCGCCCCCCGTCCGGTCGCTCGATGATGCGGGTACCCGTCGCGTCCGGCTCGAGCCGCCGGGGATGCCAGGCGACAGTCGCGGCGTCGCGTTCGCTCGCGTTCGTGTCGACCGTCAGGATTCCAGCCTCGACGGGGACGTCCTCGAGGAGCGCCGGTTCGACCGCGTCACCGGTCGCAGTGGTCGCGATCCAGACTTCGTCCGCCAGCCCGAGTGCCACGTCGCGCTCGATCTGTGGGCGGAGGGCGCGAGCGGCACTGACATCGAGGTCGGGTTTGTTCTCGATGGCGACGAGCCGTCGGATCCACTCGGGGTACGGCCACTTCCGGCGGCACTCGATGCGGCCGCTCGTCCCCCGCCGCGTCTCGAGGATGCCCCGATCGGCTGCACGGTGGACTGCCTCACGGACGTACCGCCACGGGTAGCCCGGATCGGGCAACACGTCCCGGTACCAGGCCCAGTCGGCTGGTGCGTGGCGGACGACGTGGAGGAGATCCGAGTCGAGGGGGTCGGACCCGAAGCGGGCTCGATCGGCCAGTGCATCGGGATCGCACTCGATGACGATGGTGTCCCACCGGCGGTGTTTCGTCCCCAGCTGGCGGGCGACGAGTACGGGCCCCGCTGCGGTTCCATCAGGCGGCCAGTGGCGCTCGGCCCACTGGCAGACGGCGAGTTCGAACCCGAACTCGTGCGGGAATGGCACGTGTGCGAACTGCCGAGGCCCCGAACCAAAAACACTCTGACTGGTCGAGGGGACAGCTGACGTGGTGACCGTGAGCGGTGCGAAACATATCACGGTGCTTTGATGTAGGTCATGGCTCCAGCAGGCATGAGCGCCGTGGTAATCGTGTTTCCGTGGGAGGGTGGTTACGGATCGCTCACGCTCTCTACCTGGACGTCCTGACCGTACTCATTGCCGGTGTATGGACACCCGTCCGGGAGGTGGGCCCGACTGGACGGCGATTGTTTCCTTCATCACCGTCTCGATCATTTGGAGCTTTGACGGGTGACCGGCGTATTGGTTGTCTCTTATGTTCGGCCTCATGGGAAACTTCGTGATCAATCTTCGCGTGAATATTGACCTCGCCGAAGCTTTGGAACGTGGTCCCCATCGCCTCGAACTGTTCAATCTCGGGGTCACCGTAATTCGGTATTGGAATTCGTCGACGCCGCCTCGTAGGCCGGGGCAAACTGGTTGAAGAGGGTGTCTTTAGCGGTATATAGAAGGTCCCGTTCCCACTTGAGGGGTTTCTGGAAATTTTCGTGCCGCGGAATCTTTCGGACAATATCGTTCCTAGAGCTAGGAGCTCTCGACGGAAAAAAGGTTTAAGGGACAACAATCTGGTTACGTTAGTATGAGCCGTATACGGCGAGTGTCCAGCCAAAAAGAATTCGAGCGCGCGATTGACGATTACATTACACAAGGGTATAAGGTGAAGTCCCGGGGTGAAAACAGCGCACAGGTCAAGGAGAAGGACTATGGCTCCCTGGGAATGCACGTGATCATTGCTGTATTGACGATCTGGTGGACGCTGGGCATAGGTAATCTCATCTACGGGGCCATCAAGTATTCGAGTGCCGACGAAGTCACTTTGAGAATTGAAAACGACGAGGACGAATGAACCAGGTGGACAGTTCGTAATCTCCGGGGCGTCCCAGTTTTGAAATCGATATATCGGGCGGTTGCTGGGCTTGCGGTAGCTACGTTGTCGCCGCTCGTGTATCTCTTTTATTCCGGAATCCTGGAACCGTCTCTGATCGCTCCAGTTGCAACGCTGCTCGTGAGTCTGGTGCTCCTCCTTTACTTCTACGCCTTCCACACATTTCCGGAGGGGAGCAATGGCAAGCTTCCGGTGTACGCAGCCCTCATCGCCTCGACCGTCGGGTCTTTGGTGTGGATTGCGGGGCCGATCCGGTGGCAGTTCACCTTCGAGGTACCTATAGATATTCCCGTCATACCAGAATCGTTCCTACCTGACTGGTGGCTATTGGTGATCTTGATACCACTCGCGTTCATAATGGCTGTCGATTCGCTCTTCAACCGGGAGATGCCCGACTACGAATCCCCTCGTAGCTGGGAAGATCTCCCAACGTCGCCCGTCTATTTCGGCGCTGTCTCAGCGTTCCTAGGCTTCTGGGGAGTATTGTTTGTTGGACTGGGCATCATCACTCGAATTGTTGTGGTCGCACCAGTCTTTGAGGAAGCTCTCAAGTTTGGAGTCGCGCTACTAATTGGATCGGCAGTCTTCGGGCGGTCCCTTCCCTCGCGCTACGCGCTCGCATTGACTGTTGGGATCGTGTTTGGTCTCGTGGAACACACCATCACGTACCCGGGAGATGCCGACTTCGAACTGCTATTGCGAGTAAGTTTTCACGCCGTGACGACTGGGCTCTCTATTGCCGTGTTCACGGCGTTCGAACGGGCCGACCGGCTGGGCCTCATGTGGGTCGCTCTCACTCTACCGATCGTGCTTCATTTCGCAAATAACGCTGCTGCCGTCTTGCTTTCGATCCTCTTGGCCGGCCAGGTCACGTGGGTACGAGAAGGCGCTGCTTTGTCCTATGGCGTTGGAGTCGTCCTGATCTGTGTCGCCCTCACCATACTCGCGGTACGCCGACACTCACTGATCGTCCGGATTCACGAGGTTGTTCACTCCTTTGGTCAACTTTAGGCTAGGGTCAGTCGATACCGGCCGGAGTCTATACAGGAGTAGGCCAGCCTGTTCGCCCAGACTCCGCTTGATTGATTGTCGTCCTCGTCTTGGAAGCGACTGGGAGTTACACCCGCTCTTCTTCAAGCTGCTCGTCGAGGAACTCGTGAGCTTCCTCGAGAATCTCTCGTGGGCCGTCCTGTGTGACGGTATTCACGGCCTGCTCGTAGTCGCGCCATTGCAGGTCGCGATGCTCGTGGGAGAGCTCCGCGGACGCCTCGAACGAACGAGCGATGAACAGGTGAACCGTCTTGTGAATGGTGTTGCCGTTCGCCTCGAACACATAGTCGTAGTCCTCGCGGAAGCCATCGATGAGCCGGAATTCGGAGATGCCGGCCTCCTCTTCTACCTCGCGAATCGCGGTCTGCTGGAGTTCCTCCTCGCCTTCGACGCCGCCCTTCGGGAACTCCCAGTCCCCGGGACGGCTCTTGAGCAGCAGGTACTCTCGCTGGCCACGCGAGTCACGAAAGAGGATGGCTCCCGCGCTCGTGGCCTTGATCATTACTGTCTGGTAGTTCATCCGCCGTTAAGTGAATGTCGGAGTTCCGGGGGGAAGCGGAGGGGTTTTTGCTCGTGGCCCGCCCACAGAGGAACGGATGCCCTTCGTGACCACGCTCCGTCTCGCCAGCGGGGACCGGGAGGTCCTCGAAGCGGTCGTCACCGACATCAAGGAGGCGGCCGCCCGGAAGGGAGCCGAGCTGAAGGGCCCGCACCCGGAGCCGCCGATCGACCTCCGGGTCCCCCAGTGTGCGACACTCCGTCCGGGTCCGACGTTCGAGCCGTGGTCATACTCGGTGTACGTGCGTGTCATCGAGATCGTCGGGCACGACGAGTTCGCCCGAGCCGTCGCCGGCCGGAACTATCCTGACAGCGTCCACGTCACGGCCGACGTCGCGCAGCTCCGGCAGGTGGGCGACGGGAGCCATTAAGGGGCCCGGGAGCCTCAGACCGCGCATGGAAACCGCAGCCGAGATGCGGGACTGGCTCGTGGACCGCCGACGGTCGTTTCACCAGTACCCCGAGCCGGGCTGGTGTGAGTTCTGGACGACCGACCAGATCCTCGCAGAGCTCGACGCGCTCCCGGTCGACGACGTGCGCCTCGGTCGGGATATTCACGCAGCGGACGCCCGGGCGAGTGTTCCGGACGAGGAGACGCTCGCCGAGTGGCGCGACCGGGCCAGCGACGCAGGCGCCGACCCGGACCGGCTCGACCGCATGGCCGGTGGGTTTACCGGGGCGGTGGCGACCATCGAGCTGGGCGACGGCCCGACTATCGCCCTCCGGGTCGACGTGGATGCCCTGCCCAACGACGAGTCGACAGACCCCGATCACGTCCCCGAGACTGAGGGGTTTCGGTCGACCAACGACGGGTACATGCACGCCTGCGGTCACGACGCCCACATGACGATGGGGCTCGGCGTCATCCGGCGGCTCGTCGAGAGCGAGTTCGCCGGCACGCTCAAGGTCATCTTCCAGCCGTCGGAGGAACTCATCGGCGGCGCGAAACCGATCGCCGAGAGTGGCGCCATCGACGACGTGGACTACCTGCTCGCGACCCACATCGGCCTCGACTATCCGACCGGCGACGTGGTCGCGGGCCTCGAGGGCTTTCTCGCCGTCAGCCAGTTTCGGGTGACGTTCACCGGCGAGCCGGCACACGCCGGTGCGAGCCCGAACGAGGGCCACGACGCCGTTCAGGCCCTGGCCGACGCCGTCCAGGGACTGCACGCCATCCCCCGACACCAGGAGGGGATCACGCGTGTCAACGCTGGCCGCGTCGAAGGTGGCACAGCCACCAACATCGTCCCCGAACGAGCCGTCCTGGAGGGTGAGGTCCGCGGCGAGACCACAGCCCTCATGCAGTACATGCGCGACCGGGCCGATACGGTCTTCCAGACCGCGGCCGACAAACACGGTTGTGACGTCGAGATCGAACGGCGCGGTGAGGCGCCGACGGCGACGACCGACGATGCCGTCGTCGACGTGATCGAGGGGGTCGCGCGTGACGTCGCTGGCGTGGAGCAGGTCCACCGCCACGGGACGCTCGGCGGCAGCGAGGATGCCTCCCTGCTGATGCAGCACGTGCAGGACCGTGGCGGGAAAGCGTCCTTCGTCTGCATCGGCACGGACCACCCCGGTGGCCACCACACGTCGACCTTCGACGTCGACGAAGACTCGCTCGTCATCGGCGTCGACGTGCTCGCCGGAGCGATCGAGCGGGTCGCCGCCGAGCAGCCCTGAGCCCGCCAGACGGTTCCCGGTCAGTACTTCGGGTCCGCACCGGTCCGGGCGTAGACGTCGTCCATCAGGTCGTCGCGGCGCGCCTGCCAGTCGGCGAACGCTTCCGGATCGGACGGGTAGTCCTCGTAGTGGGCGAGGAGCTGGTCGGCCAACCCCTTCGTTCGGTAGAGGTCGTAGATCGTGTCCCAGTGCCCGATGGCCCGCAGGGCTGTCTTCAGCTTGGTCCACCGCCCGAGGTTCGCCGAGCCGGAGTACAGCGCTTCCGAGAGTTTCCGGACCGGGAGCGCCGCGAGTAGCCCCATGAGGTCGTCCACGTCGTAGGCGGTCGTGAAGACGTTGTAGACGTCGAGTGCCGCGTACCGGGCACCGAAGTGCTCCATGACCCGCTCGTTGTACCGCCAGAGGGCCGCCTCGTCGACCGTGTCGGCTTCGATTGCGCTCACGGCTTGCTCGCCGGCGTACGTGCCCGCGTAGGCGGCTCCAGCAATCCCACCGCCAGTCGTCGGATTGACGTGGCCCGCCGCGTCGCCGACGGCCATGTAGCCCGGAGCGACCGCCGAGTCGTACGGCCGCCGGGTCGGGAGTGCCGCGCCGAGCTTGTCCGTAACCGTGGCGCCCTGGAACTCGGGGCGGTCGGCGATATCGCGTTTGAGGTCGTCGATCAGCGCCATGGGCTCCTCGCTCATCTGGAAGCCCAGGCCGACGTTGATCTCGGTGGCTGTCCGTGGGAAGTACCAGAGGTACCCGGCTGCGCGCTCGGTGGGTTTGAAGACCAGCGCGTCGTCCCAGGGAACGGGCTCGTCGACGGTGACGATCTCGCGGTACGCGGAACAGAACTGCGAGTACGTGACGTTCGTATCGAATGTCGTCTCGCGGAGGTCGGCCTTGTCCTGGAGGATCGACATCGCGCCGCCGGCGTCGATCACGAGGTCCGCGTCGTAGGTGACCCGGTCGCCGTCACGCCTCGCGACGAGCCCGTCGACGTGGCCGTTCTGGCGGACGTCTTGGACAACGGTGTCGTAGTGGACGGTGGCACCCGCCGCTTCGGCTCCCTCGATGATTCGGCGGCCGTACGCCCAGCGATCGACGACCGCGAGTTCGCCGGGCACCGGGATGTCGACGACAGTATCCAGCTGGGGAATCTCGAAGCGGCCGTGGTCGACGTCGGTGTTCGTAAAGGCCGGTTCGAGGCGCGATTTGGGGATCACGTCGGGGAACGTGTCGGCGCCCTTGAGTGCGTCGCCACAGGCGATGTGCCCGGCTTCGGCCTCGCTCTTTCGTTCGGCGATGGCGACGTCGTAGCCGGCCTGGGCCACGGTCGCCGCCGCGTAACAGCCGGCCGTGCCGGCCCCCACGACGGCCACGTCAACCTCGTGGGTTGGCATGCTCCCCCGTCCAGGCCCGAGGGAGAAAACTCTGGCGGGCTGGTCCGGGTCCGAACCGCCCCGGTGAGGGCTCGCCCGGAGCGGCAATCGACCACAAAGAGTTTTGCCGGCGATGGCCCTACCGGCGGAGGATGGCCGAGTACACCGTCGAGTTCGTCGGCACTGGCGACGAAATCACCGTCGCGGAGACCGAGACGATTCTCTCGCGGTGTCTCGACGTTGGACTCGCCCAGGAGTACTCCTGCCGGGTCGGGATGTGTCTCGCTTGCACGGCGAAGATCCTCGAGGGCGAGGTCACCCAGCCGGCCGCCCGTGGACTGACCGAATCCGAACGGGAGGAGTACGCACTGACGTGCATGGCCCGACCGCTGTCGGACCTCCGGCTCGAACGCGGTCGGTACCCACCGAGCATCGACAAGGCCGCACCGACTGACGCCGATCGCGGGGAGGCAGCGGCGGCCGACGACTGAGGCGGCGAGCGACTACGCGGTGGTGGTGGCCCCATCGGCAGCACGCTGGATCGTCCAGCTACGGCGTTCGACGTGTGCACCACCCAGGTGGTACGTCACCTCCCGGTCGCCCGCCGGGGACTCACCATCCCACTGTTCGGTCCTCGTCTCTCCCGACTCGAGGTCCCAGATGACGTCGCGGACCGGCGTGTAGGCTACGTCCGGGCCGACACGGTTCAGGACGACGACCACTCGTCCGGGGATATCGCTCGTATTCGTGACCGTCAGTGAGAGCGTTGGCGTCTCGCCGCGTGACACCGTCTCCGGCACCGAAAACTGGACGTCGAACGTCGGCAGCGGGGCCGACAGCCGCTCGCGGATGCGATCCGGTGGGGTCCACTGCCCGCCGGGCCACCGGAGCTGGACAGCCTCCGCTGACGCGGTCTCCGGAAGCTCGAAGACAAGCCATCCGGCACCGTCCTCGGTCGAGTACCCGACGCCCAGTTCGCCGTCCCGCCAGAGCATGGCGGGGAAGTCGGCCGGTCGATACACGTCGCCATCGAGTTCGAGGTCGAACTCGCCTTCGGTCGGTGGCATCCCGTCACCACTGTCGAGGCGCACGAGGAGGTACTGGCCCGCGTCGTCGAAGACGCCGATGGAATCCGGCGTGGTCAGCGCGACGACGCCGGGCTGGACAGCCGCGTCGATCACCTCGATCGCTGCGCTCCCGGTGCTGTCAGTAGCCGGCTCGGTGGTGGGCGAACTGGCGGGTGTCGTCTCGGTGGGAGACGACGCAGTGCCGGTCGCCGGAGTGTCCGGTCCGCCCAGACAGCCCGCAAGCCCGGCCGCGGTGCCGGCCGCGAGCAGGAAGCGTCGTCGGTTCATGGGAGAAAGGTGTCGGCCGTGCGCCAAGGGCCTTCAGGTAACTACGAGAGCCGTTTGTCCTATGGACGTCGGACGGCGGCGTGGCGGTTCAGTCGTCGGCGGGGGTCGACTCCGGGCGGCCGACGTTCGACTCGTGGGTGCGGGCGTGCTCCCGGAGAGATGGGGCGATACCCGGCACGTCGTCGGGGTCGATCCCCCCGCGAGCGTCGATGTCGTCGACGGCCATGGGGAACGTTCGCAGGTCGTAGTAGATGTCGAGTCCGGCCTTGGCACCCTCTCCCATGGCGACAGGGATCTGGTTGTGGCCGGGCGTGACGTCACCGACCGCGTAGACGTGGTCGGCACTCGTCCGGCCGTGGTCGTCCACAGCGATCGTCCCGTCGCCGGTGAGGTCACAGCCCAACTGCTCGGCGAGGTCCGTGTTGTACCGCGAGCCGTACATCGCAAACCCACCGCGGTAGGCCCGCCGGGTGCCGTCATCGAACTCCATCGCCTCGAGCCACCCCTCGTCGTCGTTATCGACGCCGACCACCTCGGTCTCGATCACGTCGATCGGGTGAGCCCGCAGTTGCTCGCCGACGTCGTCGTCCCAGGTCGGCTCCGCCCCGTCGAGGAGGAGGTCCACGTCGGCCGTCATGTTGAGCATGATCATCGCCACGGTCGCGGCCGAGTTCCCCGTGCCGAGCACGTACACCGGGGCGTCGACGAACATGTAGGCATCGCAGTGGAGACAGTAGTGAAGTCCGCGACTTGTGCGTGGTGCGGGCGGGTCCGGACGACCGTCGGTGAAGCCGGTGGCGAGGACGACCCGGTCGGCGTCGACGGTCACGTCGCCGCCGACGAGTCGGACGCGGTCGTCGTCGGTCCGTTCGGCCTCAGTGATCAAATCGCGGACGACCGTCGCGCCGTAGTCCTCGATCTGGGCGGTCGCCGTGTCGAGAAACTCGTTACCCGTGACGTCCTCGGTCACTCCGATCACGTTGTGCGTCTCCAGCATCATTGCGGCCCGGCCGCCGCCGCGGTCCACGACGACCGTCTCGAGCCCGAGACGAACCGTATACAGAGCGGCCGTGAGCCCGGCCGGGCCCCCGCCGACGACGGCGACCTGTGTGTCGTAGTCTGCTGCCATCGTCTCCGCGTAACGGCCGGACCCTTCTATATGCTCAGGTGCGCCGGGGGTAACCGTGCATCGACCGCCAGGCGGCGGACCCGCAAAGGATAGGCCATATATGGGTGCGGCTCCTACGAGAGAGCAACGACCGGAGTCACCGGCCGACCGCACACCACATCAGACTTCGGATACTCATGACCAGCCGCGTATACAGACTCCATTCGACGCTGGAACTGCCACTCGAAGACCTCTACGAGTACTTCGAGGATCCGGACCTCCCGCCGGAGATTTCCGACGTCGACATCACCCGGCGGAACAACACCCTCATCATCAGTGCGGTCCCGGCTGACGACTCCATCAGCAAGTACACGCCGACGGCGCAGTTGAAAGCGAGCGTGACCGAAAACCGGGTCTACGAGGAAGAACCCGAGGACCGGCCGGGCGGACCACCGTCGCCCGGTGGTGGCGGGCCACAGTGGGGCGCCTTCGAGGAAGAAGAGGAGATCGAGTCCGAGCTGGTCGAGTACGCCTGTTTCAAGGGCGACCGCGAGACCGTCCTCCAGAACACTGCCCTCCAGTACCCCATGTTTCTCGTGCTGTGTGGGGTCGCCCGGAATTCGGAGAAGGGCACGCTGACGGCCATTGCCGCAGTCGACGAGGACCTCGAGGCAGTCCAGATCGTCGACGGCGACCAACAGCCCGCGTCGGTCACGGTGACCGAGGACCCGAGCGAGGACGAGGGCGACTCCGGCGTGAACTGGCGGGACAACAAGTTCATCAGCTAGCCCGGCCCTGTGCGGCGACCGGGATGTCGAAACGGACGAACAGTGCCAACCTCACCGGTCTGCCTCATGTGGATGGCACGGAGACCGGTCGCGAGTGATGTCAGCCTGCGAAGAACTCGCTGATCGTGCCGATCTGTTCGTCCGTGTTGAGCGACGGGGCGTGCCCGCAGTCGATCTCGAGCGTCTCGGCGTCCGGCTGCGTCTCGAGCATCCGTTCGAAGGGCTCCGCGGGGAGGACGCCCGAGTCCGTCCCCCGCAGGATGAGGATGTCACACTCGATGCTCGCCCACACGTCCCACGGATCGGGGGCGTCGGGATCGGCCTCCTCCTCGACGACAATCCGGGGGTCGTGGGCGGGGGCGATGCCGCCGTCGTCCGTCCGCCGCGATCCGGTGACAGCCATCCGACGCCACTCGTCGTCGGTCATCGGGCTGAACCGACCCTGGTAGAGCTCTTTGAGGTGGTCCTCGAGGTCGGTGACTGTCCGGAACGTCTGGGGATTGGGCACGTACGTGAAGATGCGCTCGATGGCCTCTGGATCGGCCCCAGACTCCGGGTCGGGGCTGACGTCGTTGACGACGAGGTGGCTGATGCGGTCCGCGAGCGGTCCCCCGGCCAGCGCGATGCCGAGGCCGCCACCCATCGACGTGCCGACGTACCGGAGTTGTGACGCGTCAAGTTCCTCGACAAGTCCCACGAGGATGCCGAGCATCGCCTCGTTCGTGTACCACTCGTGGGGGTCGTCTGCCCACTGGCTCAACCCACGTCCGGGCATGTCCGGGCAGACGACGTGGTAGTCGTCGGCCAGGGCAGCGGCCAAGGGATCGAAGTCGCGGCCGACCCGCGACAGCCCGTGGACGCAGAGTACGGTCGGGTCGGCTGAGGTGCCCCACTCGGAGTAGTGTATCTCGCAGCCATTGACGGTGGTGAATCGGTCTCGCCTGGACATCGGTCGCGGGTTGGGGGACCACCGTGAAAACCGTTTGTGCGAAGTCGGTCCGTCCCGCTCCGTCACACCTCGATGTCTCATAAATAGCGAGAGAATCCCACCCTTTAGGGTGGGCGTGAATCGCGTAAGCCCGGTGCGACGGACCGCCGGGGTCTGCCCTGCTGAATACCCGACGTAGCAAGATTTATTGAAATTGGTCCCATTGTATAGAGCAAGACCAAATGCAGTATAACCTGCAAACCGGGTCGCACACGGTGTATGCCCTCCAGTATCATTTCGTGACCGTCACGAAGTATCGGGCCGACATCCTCACCGACCAGATTGCGGAGCGCATCGGTGAGATTGCCAACGACACCGCTGAGGGCTTCGACGTGGATATCAAGAGTTTGGACGGCGGAAGTGACCACATCCACATCCTGTTCACGACCGAACCGACCACCGACCTCACCAAATTCATCAACTCCCTCAAGGGCGTCACGTCCCGGCGCATCCGTCAAGAGTACCCCGAGGTGAAACAGTCGCTCGAAGATGCGTTCTGGCAACCGGGATATTTCCTCGCCACGACCGGGCAGGTCAGCATCGACGTGCTAATGGAATACGTGGAAAATCAGTAGCATGGCCGCCACCGCCACCAAGACCCTTCAGGCTACACTTGCCCCGCCGACGGCTCACAAGGAGCGGAAGTTGGACGACCTGCTCCAAACATACCGCGAGGGCCTACACGAGGCGTTCGGGGCGGGCGCGGACACGATGTCGGCGGTGAGCGACATCGTGACACCCTACGACCTGCCGTATCAGGCGAAGGCGGCACTCTGCAACTACGTTCCGCAACTCCACAACACCTACGACGCACGGGAGATCGAGGACGGCCACCCGGTGCGGCTCAGCAACCAAGCCGCCGAGTTCGACCACTCGGCGGAGCGGGACTACGAGTTCACATGGTGGGTCCCGCGCCCCGGTCATGGGACGAACTTCTGGATACCGCTCCGTATCAACCCGGAGCAAGAGCGCCTGTGGCACGACCTCGTTGACGGTGACGCGTCCGCCGGGCAACTCCGGCTTCAGCGCCACCGCCGCAACTGGGTTCTCCACGTCACCGTCGAGTTCCCGGTCGAAGAGCCGGACCACGACGCCGACGGAGACGACGTGACGCACATCGGTCTGGATATCGGTGAATCGGCCCTGATTACGGGCT
>CAYLJD010000014.1:7588-41067 GCA_964383875.1 uncultured Halobacteriales archaeon | reverse complement strand
TGAGGGCCTGACACGGGAGATCTACCCTGCTCGATCTGCGGCTGTGCGCGGCCGTCAGGTGGCGTGAGCCGTAGTCGCGACGAGTTTCCCACACACAGAGCGGAGCCCGCGCCGGGAGCTTTTTGCCACCGCCCACCGTCCGGGGCGGCATGAACGACTTCGAGGGCCTCGACCTGCAGTCCGTCGAGGAACAACTCGACGAGCCGCTCGAGGGGGGCGACCCGGGGCGGGTCGTCCTCGGGGTCCTCGACGGGACGACCCCGCCCGAGGAGTGGGTCGACACGGTCGACGAGGGAGCCGTACTCGTCCTGAACGTCGACGGCGACCTGAACGAACTCGCCGCCCCGTTTGCTCGGGACGTCAAGGAGGGCGGCGGCGAACTCATGCACTTTCGCGGCTTTCTCCTCGTGGCCCCACCCGGGGTTACCATCGACGCCGATCGGTTGGGGTGACCGAGGGAATCGAGCGGTCGTCGTCTCACGGGTCCCCCGGGGTCAGGTTTCTGTCACGAGCGTGAGGTAGTGACCGTCCGGATCCCGAATCCTGACGGCGCCATCGAGGTCCTCGACGTGACGGGCGTCCGCCGCGACGCGCTCGGCGACCTCCGCCGGGGCTGCCGCGCCGACCCCCAGGTCGACGTGGACGCCACCGCGCCCGTCGGCAATACCGAGCTGGGGTTCCCAGAGTTCGAGGTCGAAGTCGCCGACCGAGAGCCGCACGCGCCGGCGTTGATCACCGTGGTCGACCACCTCGAACCCGAGCCGCTCGTAGAAGTCGGTTGCCGGCTCGAGCGCTTCCACCTCGAAGACGACTTCGAAGAGCCCCGCAATCCCGCCGTCCGGGTGGGTGACGTCGCGCTGGCCGAGTTCGACGCAGTTGCCCTCCGGGTCGTAGAAATACAGGGACGTGCTGTCGCCGAATTCCGCTTCCGTCACGTCGAACCGCTCGTCGAGACGGTCGTACCAGTCGTCGTAGCTCGCCCGTGGGATCGAGAGCGCGTAGTGCGTGTGGAGGCCACCGCGGGGAACGGGGCCCGGTGCCCGCAACAGGAGGTCCGTCGGCCCGGCCGCGAGGGCGATCTCCCCGTCGTCCTCGCGGCGGACGTCCAGATCCAGAAACGCCTCGTAGAACGACGCGACCCGGTCGAGGTACTTGACCTCGAGGGCGAGCCAGCGGGGACCGGAAAGCATGCGCACGGATTGGGCGGCCGGCGAGAAAAACCTCCCGCGAGGCGATCGTTTTTGAGCGTCGGGCCCGACAGGGTCGCCATGCCGCTCAAGGGCTCACCGCCAGCGACGGACCTGACGACGATCGACGACTTCGAGGGAGGTGTCGGGTGGCTTGCGTTTCCGGACGAGGGCATGGCCCGCGCCAGCCACGCACTCGTGGTCGACGAGGAGGTGTGGGTGATCGATCCGGTCGACGCCGAGGGCGTCGACGAGCTGGTGGCCGACCGCGGGGACGTCGCCGGGGTGGTCGTGCTGTTGGACCGGCACCGTCGTGACGCCGACGCCATCGCGCTGCGCCACGATGTCCCGATCTACCTCCCCCGACCCGTCCACGGGATTGCCGAGGACTTCGCGGCGCCGGTCGAACGCTTCCGTCACGACCTTGCCGACACGGGATACGGCGCTCACCCGGTCGTCGACCGCCCCGGCTGGCACGAGGCTGCGCTCTACGGCGAAGACACGGACGTCCTGGTCGTGCCGGAAGCTGTGGGCACGGCCGAGCTCTTCCTCGTCGGGGACGAACGCCTCGGTGTCCACCCGGTCCTCCGTCTCCGGCCACCCCGATCACTCGGCCGGCTCACCCCCAAACGGGTGCTGGTCGGCCACGGCCCTGGCGTCCACGAGGCGGCGGCCGAGGCACTGGACCACGCCATTGACGGGTCCCGCCGGCGGACGCCCGCGCTCTACTGGAAGACCCTGAAGCGCCTCGTGGCTGGCTGATCGCGCCGTCACCGTGTGTCTTCCTCCCCGTCCATCGCCCATTTACGTGACCACGCCCAACCGGGAGTCGTGATCTACCTGACGCGGGGACTTGCGGACACCCTGTTGCGGCTCGCGCGTGAGAGTGAGCCGGACCCCCTCACCGTGCCGCTCGCGGTCACGGCCGCCGGGGACCTCCCCGACGCCGACCTCGACCCCGACACGCCCGTCTTCACGCACTTCTACATGCCGCGCAGCCGGGACTCGGTGACGGCTGTGTTCGGCGTCGATCTGGGCACCCCGGTCGGGCAGACCCACGGCGTGTTCGTCTCTCACCCGCGGGGCGATCTCGCGGTGTCGAAGCGAGACGACCTCCGGGAAGTCGTCTTCGTCGCGGTTCCCCCGTGGGACGACGACTCGTTTGGGGCCTTCGACCGTCGTGGTCGCCGTCAACAGTTGACGATACTCGGCATCGAGCCGCCGGAGGAAACGGCCGCCCTCTAACTAGTTGAGGTAGCCGAGGTCGCGAAGCTGCTCGGCGATCTCGGAGAACTCTGCCTCCGTGAGTTGGCCCTGGCGCTGGTGTTGGATCACGATACTCCGGAGGAGGAACCGCACCAGGTCGCTCGTCGAGGAAAAACTCGTGCCGTCGATCGTCTCATCGACGCGATCTGCGAGCTCCTTTGGAATCGACACCGTCGTGTACTCGGTCATACAGCCACCTGGGGACAGGCGCTGAAAGACGTTCTGACCGCGGTGTCGGCTACTCGTCGTGGTCGACCGCCCACTTGTCCGCGAACAGTGTCGGTGTGGGATTGGTGTTGGTCGGTTCGAAACTCCGTTTCGCGAACCGGAGCGCGAACGACTCCGGTTCGGGGAGCGGTTTCAGTGTCGCCGTCGTGTGGGATGGTCCGATGCTCATTGGCTTGGTGGGTGCAGGATGGTCGGCAGTGCGCTACGCTCGGAATGGAATTAGGCAGGCGGGCGTACACGTAGCGCGTTCATCGTATACCTCCGATTGCACCCATCCATAATTAAAGTTAGTGATATTGATCCGCGCGGCTGTCAGACGCGTGAGCATTCACAGTGCCGCTCCCGATCGGGAAGGGTACGCCGCCGGGTCGGCCTGTCCACATTTCGGCTATCCGAGGACCAGCGACTCGTCGTAGTCAGTGAGATTCTCGTATCCGTCGGCCGTGACCACGACCAGATCCTCGATCCGAACGCCCCCGACGTCGGGATCGTACAGCCCCGGCTCGATCGTGATGACGTGACCGGGTTCGAGCGTCTGCCCGCCGGGGGCGACGCGCGGGAGTTCGTGAACGTCCAGTCCCACACCGTGACCGGTGCTGTGGATGAACCCCGTCTCCGCGGTCTCGTCACGCCGGAGCGTCGGGAGGCCCGCGTCCTCGTAGACGTCGCACGCGGCATCGTGGACCGCTTCGGCAGGTACACCGGGCTCGACCGCGGCGAGGGCGGCGGCTTTCGCGTCAGCCGTGACGTCGTACCACGACCGCAGGGTGTCGTCCGGCTCGCCCCGGCAGAACGTCCGCGTCAGGTCGCCGTGGTACCGCGTCTCCTTGTCCATGGGGAAGATGTCTACGACGATCGACTCGCCGGCGACGAGCGGTCCGCTGCCTCGTTCGTGGGGATCGGCAGCGTCCCGGCCACAGGCGACGATGGTTTCGTCGAGTGCACAGCCCGCGTTGAGGAGGGCGATCTCGATTTCCCGTCGCACTCGCTCGCTCCTGAGGACCTCGCCGTCGTGCCGTAACGTGCCGTCTGCGTCGACGTCGGCGTCGGCAATCAGGGTCTCGGCACGGGCCATGGCCTGCTGATTGGCCGCCTGTGCGGCCCGAATGTGCTCGATCTCGGTGGCGGTCTTCGTGGCGCGGATCTCCGTGACGAGTTCGCGGCCATCACCAGCGACCTCGATCCCCTGCTCGCGGAGGCCATCGGCGGTCTCCAGCGGAAAGCGCGGCGGGGTCGCGACCGACGTGACGTCGTGGGCATCCAGGAACGCCGCGATGGCACGCCAGCGACCCTCGCGTCGGCCGTACTCGGTCGCCAGGTCCTCGTACCCGTAGTCGGTCGCGCGTTCGACGGTTTCGGCGCGGCTCTCGCGTGTGGCCCGTCCGAACTCGAGACTTCTGGCAAACAGGAGTCTGGTCGTCCCGTCGTAGAGCGTCACGAATGGGTCTGGGGCGTGGAAATCCGAGAGGTAGAACTGGTCGGCGTCGTCGCCGTCGGCGTCCAGGAGGTACCCGTCGACGCCACGGGAGGCCAGGAACTCGTCGAGGGCTCCGAGGTCGAGGTCCATGCCGGTCCGTCGGGTGTGGCGGAGTAAAGGCCTACCGGGGCGACGCGGCGCACACCGTCGGCGCGATGCAGGAGGTTTTTCACCCATCCCGTCGTCGGATCGGTCCGTATGATCCACGTCCACGCGACGATCCCGATCGATCCCGACCGCCGCGGCGAGGCCATCGAGTTGGCGCAGGAACTCGCCGCCGAATCCAGAGCCGAGGCCGGCGTCATCGACTACCGCGTCGGGACGGACGTCGAGGACCCGTCCATCTTCCGGTTCGTCGAACAGTACGAGGACGAAGCCGCACTGGCCACACACGGCGAAACCGAGCACTTCCAGGCCTTCCAGGAAGCGATTGTGGACCTCCTGGCTGGCGAACCGGAGCTCACGCAGTACGACGTCGACGACGTCTCCGACGTGGCACTGTAGCGCGGTCTGGGCTCCGTTGCCACTGCCGCCCCGACCGGGGCGGACACCTAGCTGATGAACGTCTCGATGCGAGCCATGGCCTCCTTGAGGTCACCGAGCCCGGTCGCGTAGGAGACCCTGAGGTGGTCCTCGCCACCGGCACCGAAAGCCGTGCCCGGCACGACCGCGACGCGCTGGTCTTCGAGCAGCGCCTCCGCAAACTCCCCGGGATCATCCCAGGGACACTCAGGGAACGCGTAGAAGGCGCCAGCGGCCGGGAAGCAGTCGAGGCCCATCTCGTCGAACCGCGACAGCACGAACTGTCGTCGCCGGTCGTACTGGTCGCGCATGTCCGCGACGGCCTCGTCACAGGTGTCGAGCGCCTCGATGGCTGCGTACTGGGCGGTCGTCGGGGCCGACATCATCGTGTACTGGTGGATGCGGTTCATCGCCCCGATGACCGACGGCGGTCCGAGCGCGTAGCCAAGCCGGAGGCCGGTCATCGCGTAGGCTTTCGAGAAGCCGTTGAAGACGACCGTCCGGTCGCGCATCCCTGGCAGTGTCGCGATCGACGTGTGCTCGTGCTCGTAGGTGAGCGCGGCGTAGATCTCATCGGCGAAGACGGCCAGGTCGTGCTCCCGACAGAAAGCCGCCACCTCGGCGAGTTCCTCGCCGGTCATCGTCGCGCCGGTCGGGTTGTTCGGGTAGCAGTAGATGAGGACGTCGGCCGCCTCGGCCCCCGCCTCCTCGAGGACCTCGCGGGTGAGCGTAAACTCGTCCGCCCGGCGTGTCGGGACCGGGAGGGGGTCGGCGCCGGCGAATATCGTCTCCGGGACGTACGAGACGAAACTCGGCTGGGCGACGGCGACCGTGTCTCCGGGATCGACGAGGGCCCGGAAGGCGAGATCGATCCCTTCACTGGCGCCGGTCGTCACGAGGATTTCCTCGTCCGGATCGTACGCGAGGTCGTAGTGGTCGTCCACGTGGTCGGCGAGGCGTTCGCGGAGCTCCCGGCGGCCCCGGTTGGCGGTGTAGGAGGTTTTGCCCTGTTCGAGGGAGGCGATGGCCGCGTCCCGGGCGGCCCAGGGCGCCGAAAAGTCGGGCTCACCGACGCCGAGCGAGATGATGTCGTCCATCTCCTCGGCCAGTTCGAAAAACCGGCGGATGCCGGACGGTGGCACGCGGTCGACGCGGTCCGATGGCTTCATGGCGATATCGATAGTCGGTCGTCACCACCGCCGTCACCGAAATCGACACCCTGCTCCTTGTATGACTCCATGATGTAGTGGGTCACCGTCTGGGTGATTTCGGGAACCGGCGCGACCTTCTCGCTGATGAAGTGCGACAACTCGCGCATCGAATCGCCCTCGACCTCCATGAGGAAGTCGTAGTCGCCACTCACCAGCCGGAGTGCCTCGACCTGTGGAAACCGTGCGAGCCGCTCGGCGACGTCGTTGTAGCTCGTCTCGCGGTCCAACGTGACGTTCAACTCGACGGCGGCACGCACCCGTTCGCGCTCGAGGCGCTCCCAGTCGATCACTGCCTGGTAGCCACGGACGACGCCGTCTGCCTCGAGTGCGGCGATCGTGTCGGCGACGGTGTCTTCGTCGAGGCCGGTTTGCTGGGCGATTTCCTCGACCGTGAACCGGGCGTTCTCCCGGAGGAGCGCCAGGATTTCGGCGCGATCGGTCATATCCGATAGGGTCCGCTCGCGGACAAAAGGCTTGCTACCTGCTTTCGAGAGGCCTTTGACGGTGGTCCCCGTCAGTTTGCACACCGTGGCCGCGTTCGGCTCCACCCAGGCCAGGCTCGTCGTGGGCCTGATCGGCGGCTCGCACGTCGTCAACCACATGTACTTCATGGTCCTGCCGCCGATCACGGCCGGGCTCGGGACGGATCTCGGTCTCTCGACAGGCGAGGTCGGCATCGCGATCGGCCTCGTCGGCGGCCTCGTGACACTCCTGCAGCTCCCCCTCGGCCACCTGTCGGACACGAAAGGGCGCACGCCACTGCTCGCCGTCTCGCTGACGTTCGGGGCCATCGGGGCCGTTCTCGTCGCCACTGCCGGCACGTACCGCTGGCTCCTGGTCGGGGCTGGCGTCATCGGGATCGGCGTCGCTGCCCACCACCCCGCCCACTATCCACTGCTCTCCGAAGCGACCGCCGAGGGCGCCCGCGGTCGGGCGTTCAGTATTCACGGATTCACGGGCGCGGTCGGGTTCGCCGCGCCGCCGGGGATTATCGCCGTAGCGAGCTGGTTGGGGTTCGGCTGGCGTGCCGGCGTTGGCGCTATCGCCGTTGCCGGTGCCCTCTATGGTCTCGTGTGCCTGTACGCGGTCGTGCGCTTCGTCGACGACGAGATCACGGCGCCCTCGGATACCAGTCGCGCTGACGACCCCTGGACAGCCAGCCGTATTCTCGGATTGCCGGTGCAGGCCATTCGTGGCTTCCGATCGCTCCTGTCTAGTCGCGGCATCGTGCTCGTGACGATTCTCTGGCTGGTGACGTCGATGGCGGCCTGGGGCATCAAGAGCCAGACCCTCCCGCTCCTCGCCGGGGGATACGGGATGGGGGACGCCTCGGCCAACGTCGTCGTGTCGGCCATGCTGTTCCTCGGGGCCGTCACGATGCTGGGTGGCGGCTGGCTCGTCGATCGGACGTCACCTGGACTCGTCCTCACGATCGGATACGTCGCACTCGTCGCCATCACCGGCGTGTTGGCGACGGGCATGCTCCCGGTCGTGCTGGCCGTCGGGCTGACACTCGTCCTGGCGTCGACCGTCGACTACAGCCGGCCGGCCCGGGCGGCGCTCGCGGACCGCTTTTCCAGTTCGGAAGACCTCGGCAAGAACTTCGGGCTGGTGACGATCGGGATTTCTGGCGGCTCCATGGTCGCCCCACCCGTGCTCGGCCTCATTGCCGACGTCGCCTCGATCGAAGCGGCCTTCGCCGCGATGGCCGTCGTCGGCCTGCTGTCGTTGGCGCTGCTCGGCGCCGTGTTGCGCGAGGATCGGCTCGCGCCGGTCGGGACACCACAGCCCGGCGACGATTGATCGGGTGACGCCGACGCCGTGTGGTGTGTCGGCCCACCGCGTTCCCGGAATCGCCTGGTTCTCGGTGTCGGGAACCGAACACTGCGGCGCCGCAGCCGGGGTTCGTCGATTGCGTGGCCCCGTCCGCCGCGCCCACCTCGTCCAGCGAGCCCGACATCCGACTCTCCGTTGCCGATGACCGAAGGGGTAAGGCCCTGGCCCGACCACAGACGCGCATGGTCGCACTCGAATCCGAAACAGTCCTCGAGCGTGGCGACGAGGCCCCTGCCTTCGAGCTGCCCGGCACGGACGGGAATACGTACAGCCTCGACGATTTCGCCGCATACGAGGCGTTGCTGGTCGTCATCACGTGCAACCACTGTCCGTACGCGAAGGCGAAGTTCGACGAGTTGAATCGCCTCGCCGCCGCGTACGACGACTTCGCGGTTGTCGGGATCAATCCGAACGACGACGCTGAGTACCCCGACGATTCCTTCGACCGGATGCGCGAACTCGTCGACGACGGGACGATCCAGTACGACGCGTATCTGCGAGACGAATCACAGGACGTGGCGGCCGCCTACGGCGCGATGTGTACGCCCGACCCGTACCTGTTCCGGAACGAGGGGAGTACCTTCCGGCTGGTCTACCACGGCCGCCTCGACGACGCGGTCGATCCGGAGGCGGAGCCGACCGACCGCGAGATGGCACGCTACGTCGAGCAGGTCCTCGCGGGCGAGGACGTCACGGCCGAACAACAGCCGTCGCGCGGCTGTTCGATCAAGTGGCGTCCCGGCAACGAGCCGGACTACTGGAACTGACTCCGGATTCGACGTCGGCCCGGATCCGTGCCACGAGCCCGCCTGTCGCGGGACTCTTGTATCGCCCGCTGCGAACGGACTGGCGTGACTCCCTCGATTGTCTCGACGGACGTTGATTGGATCGCCCGGGAGATCGGCCCGGACCCCGACGACCGGCTCCGCGCCATGGACGAGCGGGCCAGCCAGGAGGACTTTCCCCACGTCGGTCCGGCAGTCGGCGGCTGGATGGCGCTGCTCGCTCGGCTCGTTGACGCCCGCCGGATCTTCGAATTCGGGTCGGGCTTTGGCTACTCGGCGTACTGGACGGCCCGCGAACTTCCCCCGGATGGCGAGGTCGTCCTGACGGAGATCGACGAGGACGAACTGGCCCTCGCGCGAGAGTACTTCGAGGCGGCAGGGTTCGCTGACGTAGCTCAGTTCGAGCATGGCGACGCGCTCGACGTGATCGAGCGCTACGACGGCCCCTTCGACCTCGTGCTGATCGATCACCAGAAAGAGCGCTACGTGGCGGCCTTCGAGGCCGTCCGGGAGAAAGTCCCTCCCGGTGGGCTGATCCTCGCCGACAACGCCCTCGAGGGGCCAGTCGACCCGGCGACGATTCGCGGCTTACTCGCGGGGGACGTCGAGGAGGCGTCCTCGCACAACCGGGGGATCGCGTCGTATCTCGCCCACGTCCGCGACGCCGACGGCTATCGGACGGGACTCCTGCCGCTCGGTGAAGGTGTCGCCGTCACGCGCAAGGAATGAGGGAGCTCACTCGACGCGAGCCATGTAGTCGAGAACTTCCTCGCGGAGTTCCGACGGCCGCAAGCCGAGGTCGACAGCCACCGTCAGCTCGTCGCCGCCGGCCGACTCGGTGACAGTGTCCGTGTAGTTCTCGTTGGGATGGGCACCGGCGGCGATGATGACGTTCTGCCCGGTGTGCCAGATCGCGAGGTAGCCGGCGATCTCGATCGAGCCGCCGGACAGGGACACCGGTACGCCCTCGATGGTCAGCGACGTCGGCTCGAAGGTGAACGCGCCGCGGTACTCGTAGAAGACCGCGTCCGCTCCCGTGTTCGGTTCGAACGAGACGGTGGAGTCCACCTGCCGAATGTCCTCGAGCCCGGCCTCCGCAAGCTGCTGTTCGAACTGGCTCTGGGCCTGTGACTCGACCTGTCCCATGACCTGCCCACGACCGATGCCGGCGGGGAGTTCGTCGATGTGGGGCGTGATGTCGATCTTGGTGGCGGCGAAGACGCCCATCGACTGGTCGAACTGGTCGCCGATGTGGTCGCCGAGGCGCTCTGTGCTCGTGTCGCCCCGGAACTGGATTTCGATGTCCTGGTCGCGGATGTCGGCGAGCAGTCCCTGGTTTTCGTAGCGGACGGTGGCGGCCATCGCTTCGATCGTGACCGGCCCGGCCGAATCCTGGACGACGGGTTCCTGGACGTCGTCGACCAGCACCCAGTCGTTTTCGCTGAGGGCGTTCTCCGGGACCTCGGGGGGGATGGCCCGGGCAGGCCGGAGGACGTTCGCGCCGACCGCCCCCACACCGACAACGGCCAGGATGCCGACGCCGGCGAGTGCTTGCCGGCGGGTGACTGGTAGCCCGCCACCGGCCCCGTCAGCGTCGGGCGGCGCGCCTGACTCCGCCTGAGAGCCGCCACTGTCGGCCTCCGTGGGCTGGTCGGCCGCTGACTCCGACCCACCGTCTGTGCGTATCGGCGGTGGGCCGTCACTCCTCGCTGGCGGTTCGCCGTTCCGGTCGGGCATGCGAGAGCGGTTGGACGGAGGTACCTATAAGCTTGGTGCCATGAAGCGGTCGGTGTCGGGTGGACCGCCCACTGGCGGTGCCAATGGCGACGAATTCGACGGGTGCCGTTCGCGAGTGGATCCGGGGACGCGACCCAGGCAGCTGGGACCGCCTCGACACCGCCGATACCGCGTCAGGGGTCACCCTGAGGGCTGGCGATTGTTCACTGACGTTCGTTAACGCTCATCATAAATATTCCATTAAACCATGCTAAGTCTTTAGTCACGAACGGCCCTTGTTTCCAGACGGACCACACAAGGATCTACAGATGACCGCAGACACACTGATGTGGCGGATCGCAGGCGGGTCTGGCGACGGCATCGATTCGACGAGCCAGAACTTCGCCAAGGCCCTGATGCGATCCGGCCTCCACGTCTTCACCCACCGCCACTACCCGTCCCGAATCCGTGGCGGGCACACGTACGTCGAAGTACGCGCGAGCGACGAGCCAGTTCGGTCGCGCGGCGACGGCTTCAATTTCCTGCTCGCGCTCGGCGATAGCTTTGCGCGCAACCCGGACGAGGAGAGCATCTACGGCGTCGAGGAAATCAAGCCGCTCTCGGAGAATCTCGACGACCTCAACGAGGGGGGCGTGATCGTCTACGACACCGGCCTCGTCGACGACGAGCTGATCGAGCGCATCGACCTCGACGAGCGGGCCGACGCGAACGACTGGCACGTCTACCCGTTCGATCTCCGGGAACTCGCCAAAGAGCACGGCCGGGAGGTGATGCGCAATACTGCTGGGGTCGGCGTGACGGCGGCGCTGATTGACCAGGACGTCTCGTACTTCGAGGATCTCATCCGTGAGGTCATGTCCGGCGACGTCATGGAGTCGAACCTGGCGATCCTCGAGGCGGCCTACGAGCAGGCGAGCGACCTCGAGTTCACGCACGACGTGTCGGTCCCCGAGGGTGCTCACGACGAGGAGATGGCGCTCGTGTCCGGCAGTCACGGGATCGCGTACGGGGCGATCGACGCCGGCTGCCGGTTCATCTCCGGGTATCCGATGACCCCCTGGACAGACGTCTTCACGCTCTGTTCGCAGCACTTGCCGGCCTTCGGCGGCGTCTCAGAACAGGTCGAAGACGAGATCGCGGCCGCGTCACTCGCCATCGGTGCCTCACACGCTGGCGTCAAAGCGATGTCGGGCTCGTCGGGCGGCGGGTTCGCGCTCATGAGCGAGCCACTCGGCCTCGCGGAGATGACCGAGACACCGGTCGTTCTCGTGGAAGCGATGCGCGCCGGCCCGTCGACGGGTATGCCCACGAAGACGGAACAGGGCGACCTGGAACACGTCCTCTATACGAGCCAGGGCGACTCGACGCGGGTCGTCATCGCGCCGGGGAATCTCCAGGAGGCCTACGAGCAGACTCGCGAGATATTCCGGCTGGCCTACGAGTACCAGCTCCCCGGCATCGTCCTCTACGATCAGAAGCTGGGTGGCGAGATGCGGACGGTGCCGACGAGCTTTTTCGACCGCGAGCCCGACCCGTCGCTCGGGTCGACACTCACGGAGGCAGAGATCCGCGACGCGGCTCACGACGAGTCCGGCAAGTTCCTCCGCTACCAACACGACGGTGCGGACGGGATCAGTCCGCGGACGATCCCGGGACAGGCCGGCGGCCGCTTTCTCGCGTCGGGGAACGAGCACCACCCGACCGGGCACATCAGCGAGGATCCCGACAACCGCCGCAAGCAGATGGATCGCCGCCAGCAAAAGCTGACCGCCATCCGCGAGGACCTCGACGGGCAGGACAGCTCCCACCAGACCGTCCACGGCGATCCGGATGCCACCTACGGGATCATGACCTGGGGGAGCCAGCAGGACACGGTCTTCGAGGCGACGGACCGACTCGTCGACAGTGGCCGGAGCGTGCAGGCACTCGGCGTGAGTGACCTGCTGCCGTATCCCGAGGCGGAGGTGACCGCCTTCCTCGAGAACGTCGAGGCCTGTCTCGTCGTGGAGATGAACGCCTCCGGCCAGTTCCGTGGGCTCACCCAGAAGGAACTCGGTCGATTCGGACCGCAGCTGTCCAGTCTGCTCAAGTACGACGGCGAATCGTTCGAGCCTGGCGAGATTGTCGAGGGATTCGAAGCGAGCATCGACGGCGGCCAACCGGCCGCTCAGAACGTCAAATACGTGCCGGCAGCCGGTGATTAACCATGAGTGCATTCAGCGCAATCGGCGAGGATCGGGAGATAGACAGTGCGGAGTTCACCCCGGGGATCGAACCCCAGGCGACCTGGTGTCCCGGCTGTGGGGACTTCAGCGTCCTCAAGGCGCTCAAAGGCGCCATGCCCGAACTGGGGCGCTCGCCCGACGAGGTGCTTCTGGTGACCGGCATCGGCTGCTCGGGAAAACTCTCGAGCTACTTCGAGAGCTACGGCTTTCACTCGATCCACGGACGGGCGCTGCCCGTGGCGCGGGCGGCCAAGCTCGCGAATCCCGGGCTCGAAGTGATTGCCGCCGGCGGTGACGGCGACGGCTACGGCATCGGTGGCAACCACTTCCTGCACACCGCCCGCGAGAACCACGACATGGCCTACATCGTGTTCAACAACGAGATCTTCGGACTGACGAAGGGGCAGACGTCCCCGACGAGTCCGAAAGGCCACACGTCCAAGACGCAGCCCCACGGGAGCGCGAAAGCTCCCATTCGGCCGCTGTCACTCGGGCTCGCCGCCGGGGCGTCCTACGTCGCCCGGACGGCTGCCGTCAACCCCCGGCAGGCCCAAGAGATCGTCCGCGAGGCGATCGAGCACGACGGCTTTGCCCACGTCGATTTCCTCACACAGTGTCCCACGTGGAACAAGGACGCCAAGGAGTACGTCCCCTACACCGACGTGCAGGACGACGACGAGTTCGACTTCGACGTGACAGACCGTCGCGAGGCCGCCGAAATGATGTACGAGACCGAATCCCGCCTCTGGGAGGGCGAGGTGCTCACGGGTCGGTTCTACCACGATCCCGATCGGCCGTCCTACGGCGCAGAAAAGCGCGCGGTGGGCGAGATGCCGGACGATCCGCTCGCCGAGCGGTATTTCGACCCCGACGCCGAGTGGGACCGGGCCGCGGACACCCTCCTTGAACACCACACCTGACGCGCCAGGCGCCCCGGCGGGACCGAACAACCCGTCGCGACGCGTACGGAGTTTAACGATTCGGAAGATATTTTTTCCCGGATGCGAAAGTATTCGCCAATGAGCGCAACGTCGACGGAGGAAGCCATTCTCTCCGTGCTCGAGGAGGACGCCCAGGCCTCCTACGCCGAGATCGCACAACGGGCCGGGGTGTCGAAACCGACAGTCCGCAAATACATCGAAAAACTCGAAGACGAGGGCGTGATTGTCGGGTACTCCGCCGACGTCGATCCGAAGAAGCTCTCCGGCCAGTCGATCGCCATCGTCGGGATCGAACTCGAGAGCGAGCGATACGTCGAAGGGATCAATCGCCTCACGGAGATCGACGCCATCGAGGCGCTGTACACGTCGAGTGGCGATCACATGCTCATGGCCGAAGTCCGCGCAGCCGACGGCAACGCCCTCGGGCGGGTCATCAACGAGGGGATCCTGACGACCGACGGCGTGACCGCAGCCCACCCGTCGTTTCTGCAGGAACGGCTCAAATAACGCCCCGGATAGACGGGCTTTTTCCCGGCGGCACGCACAACGGCGGTATGGTCCGGCGGGTGATACTGGGGTCGAGTTCGCTCGCCGTCACGGTCGCCCGGCGGCTGTCCGACCAGCCTGGACCCGTGAGTGTGGTGACGGCCGACGACTCCCAGGCCGAAGCCCTCAGGGAGTCCGGCATCGCTGTCGTCCAGGGCGACCCAACCGAGGAATCAGTCCTTACCGACCTGCCGGGGGCCGACGTCATCGCGGCGTTTGACGCGGATCCTGCTCGGACACAGCGCGCCACAGCAGCCGCCGCAGCGGTCTTTCCGGCCGCGCACGTGATCGCCGTCACCGAGGACTCGGCTGTGGCAGGGACGGACTCCGTCGCGCCTGCCGCCGACCAGGTGCTCCACCGAGACCAGGAGACGGTCTCCGCGCTCATGCCCAGCATCGGCGACAACGGACTCCAGCTGCGGCAGCTCTTGCGCGTCCTCCGGGGCATCGACGAGTTGGCCGTGGTGACCCACGACAATCCCGACCCCGACGCGATTGCGAGTGCCGTCGCCCTGGCCCGGATCGCCGACAGTGTGGGCTGTCGGGCCGACGTGTGTTACTACGGCGACATCACGCACGAGGAAAACCGGGCCTTCGTGAACCTCCTCGAGTACGACTTGGTCAACCTGGGGCCGGACAGCGACCTCGATGTCTACGACGGGTTCGCCCTGGTCGACCACTCGCGTCCGGGCGTCAACGATCAGCTACCACCCGACCACCCGATCGACATCGTCATCGACCACCATCCACCCCCACTCCCCGTGGAGGCGCGGTTCGTCGACCTCCGGAGCGAGGCCGGTGCCACGAGCACCCTCTTGGTCGATTACCTCGACGACCTGGGCGTCGGCTTCGACGAGACCGTCGCGACCGGACTGCTCTTCGGCATCCGGGTCGACACCGACGAGTTCACCCGGCAGGTGTCCACGGCCGACTTCGAGGCGGCGGCGACGCTGTTGTCGCACGCCGACCTCGGCCTGCTCGAACGGATCGAATCGCCCACGCTGTCGGCGGATACCCTCGAGACGATCGCCGAAGCGATCGGCAATCGGGTGCAGGAGGACTCGGTCCTGCTGAGTTCTGCCGGCCGAATCACGCGGCGGGACTCACTCGCCCAGGCGGCAGACCGGCTCATGGCACTCGAGGGCATCGCCACGACGCTGGTGTTCGGCGTGAGTGAGGGGACGATCTACGTCTCGGCGCGCTCGCGGGGCACCGACCTCGACCTCGGCGAGATACTCCGGGACGCCTTCGACCAGATCGGGAGTGCGGGTGGCCACGCCGACATGGCCGGCGCCCAGATCCGACTGGGCGTGCTCGAGGCCGTCGAGGACCGCGACGAGTCACTCATGAAGATCGTCGAGGCTGTCGTGATAGACCGGTTTCTGGAGGCCCTCGAGGCCCACACGACACAGACCGTTGCGGGAGTCTATGCCCCCGGTCCGTCCGACAGTGACGAGTATCTCGTGCCGACGGACGAGTTGGACAACGACTCCGACGGGGACGCGTGACGGATCGAGGCCCCTAGGCGAGGGACTTTTGGCTCGGCCTCCCGTCGGGAGGACCGATGGCAGACGACGGGAAGCCGACGGTGGGGGACTACATGACTCGTGAGGTGGACACGGTCTCACCGGAGGATACAGTCGCTGACGTCGCGCACCGCATTGCCGAAAGCGACGAACACAGCGGCTTCCCGGTGTGCGAAGGTCGCCACGTCGAGGGCTTCGTCAGCGCCCGCGATCTCCTGCTGGTCGAGGACCGCGAACCGATCTTCAAGGTGATGACGACCGACCTGCTCGTCGCACACCCGGAGATGCAGCTGACGGACGCCGCTCGGGTGATTCTCCGGTCGGGCATCCAGCGCCTCCCAGTCGTCGACGACGCCGGCAATCTGGTCGGCATCATTTCGAACGCGGACGTGATTCGGAGCCAGATCGAGCGGGCGACGCCCGGCAAGGTCCAGAAGCTGAAACGCACACTGGAGAACATCCACGGCGTCGACGCCCGGGAGGAACGCCGGGAGGTCCCCCTCGCCGAGCTGACGCCGACCCAGGGCAAAGTCTACGCGGACGAACTGGAGGGGCGCCGCTACGAGCTCGAGCGCGGACTGGCCGAGCCCCTCGTCGTGATCGACACCGGCACGGAGTTGCTCCTGGCAGACGGCCACCACCGCGTCAAGGCCGCCCACCGGATCGGTGTCGACGAGATGGACGCCTACGTGATCGTCATCGACGAGTCGGTCGACCTCGGGATGGCCGAGACGGCCGAGAAGGAAGAACTCGAGACGATCGCCGACATCGAGTCTGTCGATTACGCCCACCACCCCCTCATCGAGACGACCAAACGCCTCCAGGACTCGAGTTGACCGCTGTCCAGCGTTCCGCTGCCGGTTGGCAGCCGCGACATCCGGAGTCCGCCCACCTGTATCGATACGCGGCGTCCGTGCGGGATTCCTGGCCGGCCGTTGGTGCCGCTCCATCCCCGAACCTACTTGCCCCACCAGGGTGTACGGTGGAGCATGTTCGACGAAGAGGATCTCGCGGCCATTCGCGAGGCGCGGTCGGACTGGCAGTCGGAGACCCTCGACCCAGTCCTCTCGGAATACGGCGAGCGCCAGGACCGATTCGCGACCGTCTCGAATCTCGAAGTCGACCGGCTCTACGACCCCACTGACGTCGCCGACCTGGACTACACGTCGGACCTGGGATATCCGGGCGAACCGCCGTATACGCGCGGCGTCTATCCGACGATGTACCGCGGCCGGACGTGGACGATGCGGCAGTTCGCCGGCTTCGGCACGCCCCGCGAGACCAACGAACGGTTCCACTACCTGATCGACGAGGGGCAGACCGGTCTCTCGACCGCCTTCGACATGCCGTCGCTGATGGGGATCGACTCCGATCACCGGATGAGTGATGGCGAGGTCGGCAAGGAAGGCGTCGCCGTCGACTCGCTCCGGGACATGGAGATTATCTTCGATGGCATCGACCTCGGGAGCATCTCGACGTCGTTCACGATCAACCCGAGCGCGCCGGTGATCTACGCCATGTACGTGGCGCTGGCCGACACGCGTGGCGTGCCACGCGAGGAGATCCGGGGAACCCTTCAAAACGACATGTTCAAGGAGTTCATCGCGCAGAAAGAGTGGGTCGTCCCCCCGGAGCCCTCGGTGCAGCTTTCGACTGACGTCATCGAATTTTCCGTCGCGGAGACGCCGAAGTTCAATCCGGTCTCGGTCTCGGGCTACCACATTCGGGAAGCCGGATCGACGGCCGTCCAGGAGCTCGCGTTCACGCTCGCAGACGGCCTCGCCTACGTGGAGGATTGCCTCGACCGCGGGATGGACATCGAGACGTTCGCGCCGTCCTTCTCGTTTTTCTTCAACTCGCACAACTCCCTCTTCGAAGAAGTCGCGAAGTTTCGGGCCAGCCGGCGCATCTGGGCCCGGCTGCTGGCCGACTGGTACGGCGCGGAGAGCGACGAGGCTCGCCAGCTGAAGTTCCACACCCAGACGGCCGGCCAGTCGTTGACCGCCCAGCAACCCCTGAACAACGTCGTCCGGACCACCATCCAGGCGCTTGCGGGCGTGCTCGGGGGGACACAGAGCCTCCACACGAACAGCTACGACGAGGCGCTCGCGCTCCCGAGCGAGGAGGCGGTCCGCGTGGCGTTGCGCACCCAGCAGGTCATCGCCGAGGAATCCGGTGCGGCCGACATCATCGACCCCCTCGGGGGCTCGTACGCAGTCGAGGCGCTCACCGACGAGGTCGAGTCCCAAGCCATGGACTACATCGAGGAGATCCGCGACATGGGTGACGGGTCGGTGCTCGACGGGGTACTCACGGGCATCGAGCGGGGGTACTTCCAGCGCGAAATTCAGGACGCGGCCTACGAGTACCAGGAGCGCGTCGAGCGCGGCGAGGAAGTGGTCGTCGGGGTCAACGAGTACGCCATCGATGAGGACACCCGGCCGGACATCCTCCAGGTGGAGGAGGAAGCGCAGCGACGCCAGCGCGAACGGTTGGCCGACGTGAAGGCCGAACGCGACGACGAGGCGGTCGAGGCGGCCTTGGAGGCGATCAGTGACGCGACGCTGGCCGACGAGAACGTCGTTCCGTACATCATCGATGCGGTGAAGGAATACGCCACGATGGGCGAAATCATGGGTGTCTTCGAGGACCACTACGGGTCCTACCAGGAGACCGTCGGCGTCGCCTGATCGGGGTAGGTCACTACACGCACGTCCGACGGGCGTGCGAAGACGAACGCTGTGGCTGTCCATTATTTCAGGTAAAGGCTCCATCGCACCCCAGCGACGAGGAGCTGGGCGCCACCACGACGCTCCGGCATCCGAGCGTCCACGCACAGATCCGCGAGCAGGTCCACGGCGACCGAGTCTCCCGACCCGACGGAATTCGTTCCCTCAGGGCCGGAGACACAACAATTAACCCGCTCTGCCGACTCCAGTCCGTCTATGTACGAGATCCACTGCGAGACCTGTGGCCAGATCGGCTTTCACGCGTCCCGGGTGGGTGCGGAGTCACAGGCTGAACGGCACTCGGACGAGACTGGCCACGAGTGTCGTGTCGAGGCGATGGACGCAGAATGACCATCGTCCCGATCCCAGGCGTCGGTGAGATGTTGTCGGTCACACGTCAGACCGCCCGCAAACTATTTGACTCGCATCTGGCTTGTGCTAGCCAATGAGCACCCGCGTAGTCGACCGCGTCGACGACTGGGACGAGCGCCCGTTCGACGGCGGGTACGCCGGGATGGCGGAGCTCGCGGCCGACGAGTTCTCCGGCGTCGTCCGCGCGGGCGGTGCCGAGGTGTATCTGACGGGCGGCACCGTCGTCGCCGTCCGGCGCGGGTCGATCGAGGACATCGAGGGCGCCTCGGGCACCACCTTCAGGGCGCCCGATCCGGCGCTTCCGCTGCTCGCAGTCATGCAGGCGGACGACGCCGACGTGCGGGCCGAGTACTACTCGGAGGAGACGCCGATCTCGGAGGTCGACAGGACGCTTTCCGATGGCGGGTTCACCGGTTTCCTCGAACTCTCCGAGAACGTGTTGAGCGGGGATTACTACGTCGTCTACCACGGCGGCACGTCGTCGAGTGTGGCGTTTGTCGGGGCCTCGGAGCAGCTCATCTCCGGCGACGAAGCCTTCGAGAAGGCCGACGGTGAAGTCGGCATCTACCGGGTGCGACAGGTAGACATCGAGCCGGTCGACGTGCCCGAACCGACCGAGCCGGCCGCGACCAGCACTGCGGCGGACGACACGGCGGACGCCGAGGAGGCGGATGCGGCGGACGACGACGACCCGTCGGACGAGGAGCGATCCGAGGCCGCGGACGATGGGGACGCCGAACCCACATCCGAGCCGTCGTCATCGGCCGACGACGACGCTGACGACGACGCCGAACCCCCGGAACCGACACCGAGTGATTCGGCCGACGGCGACGGATCCAGTGACACGGAGCCCGTCGGTGGGGGTTCCGCTCAACAGGGCGGCCAGGCGGCCCGCACAGCGGCGCCCGGCACCGCGTCGAGTTCGTCCGGGCAGGCGACCGATCTCGAGACCCGCGGCGTTCCCTCCCTCGATCCAGGCCAGACCACGTACCCCCGACGACCGTCAGACACCTCGCCGGGATCGACCGGGACCGGGGGAGCGCCGGCCGACTCGCGGGACCACCCCGGGGGGCGCGCATCCGGCAGCGGTGCTCGGGCCGGTGGCGCGGCGACAGCACCCCAAACACAGGGTCGTGGCGAGGCCGCTGGGGCTGAACTTGCGGACCTGGAGCGCGACCTCGCCGACCGCGAGGACGAAATCGAGGAACTCGAAGCCGAACTGGAGGCTGCCAGGAGCGATCAGGCGGAACTCGAGGCCGAGCTCGAATCGGTCCGCGAGGAACGGGACACGCTGGCGTCAGAGGCCGAACAGCTGCGGGAGGAACTCGGCCGCCTCGAGGAAGAACTCGGCGCGGCGACCGACGCCGAGCACCGGATGAGTCCGGCTGAGGCCATCGAGGGGACAAACCTGTTCGTCGATTACGAGTCCAAAGGGCGTGCGACACTGGCGAAAGCCCACGGCGGTGCCGAAAGTCGGGACGAGCTCGTCGACAACTTGCAGCTCGGCGTGCACACGGAGTTCGACCAGGGGGCCGTCGCCGTCAGCGGGCGCGACTTTACCGAATTCCTGCACGACACGATCGAGTACCGCTTCGCCGAGTGGGTCGTCGGGCAACTCCTGTTCGAGATCAGAGAGACCGGCCATGCCGAGTCGCTAGAAGACCTCTACGACGCCATCCCCGAGATCCGCCGCGTGGAGTTCGACGGCGCCGTCGAGGTGACCAGCGTCGAGGACGGCGAGGAACAGGTGATGGCGGAGCGCTTCGACGTGATCTTCCGCCACCGGATGGGCGATCCGCTGCTCGTGGCCAATGTCAACGACTCGCGCGACCCCGCGACCGGAAGCATGATGACCTCCCTCGTGACGACAGCCGAGCGGGTCGGGCACTCCGAGGAGAGCCTCGCGGCGGCGTTCCTCGTCACGAGCAGCTTCTTCGAGTCGGAAGCCTTAGAGACGGTCGCCGAGGCGACGAAAGGCGGCCTGCTGAGTCGTGACAAGCGAACCAGCTTCGTCAACCTCTCGCGCAAGGCCGGGTACCACCTCTGTCTGGTGGCCGCCAGAGAGGGGAACTTCCACATGGAAGTCCCGGAACTGTAGTCAGCGCGACGACGAAGCAACGAGACGACGAGGAGTGTGGGTGGGCAGGCGCGTTCAGCCTTCGATCTCGGCGACGCCCTCGATTTTCATGCTCTCTAACTTCTCGATAATGTGGTCGA
The DNA here is from genome assembly GCA_964383875.1 of uncultured Halobacteriales archaeon. Lineage (GTDB taxonomy): Archaea > Halobacteriota > Halobacteria > Halobacteriales > Haloarculaceae > CAYLJD01. The sequence continues at coordinate 20,262 of CAYLJD010000014.1, read as the reverse complement.
TCTTGCCGTCCAGATCGTTGACGAATTCCTCGGTACTGTCGGTCGTGATGGCGCCCTGACTGGAGGGTTCGATCAGGGTCTCCTCTTCGAGGACACGAAGCGAGTAGCGAACTTTGTGGTGCGGATAGCCGGTCTCGTTCGACATCTTGACGATGCCGATGGGCTCGTTCTGGATGACCATCCGCAAGACCTGCAGATGGCGTTCCAGCATGTCGACTTCCTTCTCAAGCCTATCTATCATGGCACTTGTTAACTTGTATTGGCTTGATTTAAAAGTTGCTGTCGGAATTGTGGCTCGGGATCACCGCTACTCGTCGTGTGTGCCGGTTTCCCCCGGCATGGCCGAACAAATGCCAGCCAGCTCACAGGTGCGTCGAACAGGCGCCCGGCGGGCCGGCGACCGTAATCCGTATGTCGGCCCCGGCGGAATCTCCGTCCGATGACCGTCACGATCGTCGGCTCCCAGCTCGGCGACGAAGGAAAGGGGGGAATCGTCGACCTCTTTGGCGAGGCGGCGGACGTCGTCGTGCGGTACCAGGGAGGCGACAACGCCGGTCACACCGTCGTCCACGGGGGCGACGAGTACAAGCTCTCGCTCGTCCCGAGTGGGGCCATTCGCGGAAAGGTCGGGGTGCTCGGCAACGGCTGTGTGGTCAATCCCCGGACGCTCTTCGACGAGATCGACGAGCTGCGCGACCGCGGCCTCGACCCCGACGTCCGCGTCGCCGAGCGCGCCCACGTCATCATGCCCTACCACCGCGTCCTCGACGGCATCGAAGAGGACGCGAAACAGGACGACGACCTCGCCGCGGGGACCACCGGCCGCGGCATTGGCCCGGCCTACGAGGACAAGGCAGGACGCCGCGGCGTCCGGGTGGGCGACCTGCTGGATCCAGCGGTCCTGCGCGAGCGGCTCGAGTACGTCGTCCCGCAGAAGCGCGCCATTGCGGAGACGGTCTTCGGGTCGGCGGTCGGCGAGGAATTCGATGTGGAGTCACTGTACGACGAATTCAGCGCGGTCGGCGAGCGGCTCCGCCGGGAGGGCATGACCGTCGACGCGGGGGACTTCCTGGCGACGATGCTCGACGACGGCGATGACGTCCTCATCGAGGGCGCGCAGGGAACCTCGCTGGACATCGACCACGGCATCTACCCGTACGTCACGTCCTCGAACCCGACAGCCGGGGGCGCCTGTACCGGCACCGGGCTGGACCCGGTGACCGTGGGGGGCGGCGAGATCGTCGGCGTCGTGAAGGCCTACCTCTCCCGGGTCGGGACGGGACCGCTGCCGACGGAACTCGTCGGCGACCCGGAGCGCGAGCAACTCGCCGAGTACATCCGCGACGAGGGGGGCGAATACGGGACCGTCACCGGCCGCCCCCGCCGCGTCGGCTGGCTCGACGTGCCTATGCTCCGCCACGCGACACGGACCAACGGCTTCACCGGCATCGTGGTCAACCACCTCGACGTCCTCGCCGGACTCGACGAGGTCCGTGTTGGCCACGCCTACGACCTCGACGGCGAGGAGCTGCTCACGATGCCGCCCACCACGGAGCGGTGGGGGGACTGCGAGGCCGTCTTTCGGCGATTCGATGGCTGGCCATCGGTGGATTGGGCGGCGGTGGCGGCCGAGGGATACGACGCCATCCCGGCGAACGCCCGGGCCTATCTTGGCTATCTCGAAGACGAACTCGACGTCCCGATCTACGCCGTCGGCGTCGGCCCCAGCCGGGACCACTCGATCGTCCGGACGAACCCGTTCTCGAACGTGTAGGCCGTGTGGCCGGGTGCCGGCCGATGGATGGCCCTGGACCGCGTCCCGTCTGCTCGGGTGTATTCCAGGAACCAGCCGCGACCGGTGAGACGGGGCAATCGTGGGGCGTGAGAGATCAGTCGCCGGCGTGGCCGACGGGCGACCGACGGGCCACCGCCTTCCAGGCTCCGCTCCAGAAGCGATACGTGCTGACACACATTCGACTGAACATGTCGAGCAGAATGGCCGCATAGACGCCGGCGATGCCGAGCCCGATGCCAGGGGCGAGCTGGGACCCACCGATCGAGAGGACCACGACGCCGGCGGGGAGCGCCATGAACCCCAGCGAGAGGCGGAAGACCGACCCGACGCAGATGGCGTAAAACGGCCACGTGGTGTCGCCGGCGGCCTGCAGGCTGCCCCGCATCACGCGGCTGACGCTGTTGGCCATCGTCGCGAGGCCGAAGACGTAGACGAATCCGACGGCGAGATCGAACGCTTCGACCCCGAAGAGCCCGACAAAGAGCGGGGCACCGAGCATGACCACGAGTGCCAGCCCGCCCTGCGTGAGGAGTGAGATCCAGGTGATCTCCCACCCGTAGGATTCGGCGTCGCGCTCGTCGCCCGCCCCGAGGGCCCGCCCCACGAGCGAGCTCGTGGCGGTGCCGAACCCGTTCGAGGGGATCCGGGCCAGCCGGATGATCCGCCGGCTGACCGCGAAGGCCGCGACGACCGGCGTGCCAAGCGTGGCCAGGATGAAGAGGAACGGGAACCGGATGCCGTAGCGGACCAGGCGACGGCCGGCGAGGGGGTACCCGACGCGGACGAGTTCGCGGACGATCCCCCAGTCCCACCAGCGGCCGTCACGCAGCCGGATGCGGATGGCGAACCGGCCGGAGATGGCCACGCCGAAGAAGATCAGCGACGCCAGCGTCTGCGCGATGACGAGTCCCCACGCGGCGCCGGCGATCCCGAGCCGGGGAAACGGTCCCAGGCCGAAGATGAGAATCGCACTCAGCGCGATGTTCGTCGGCAGGGAGACGGCCCGGACCAGCATCGGCGTGAGCGTGTCACCCGCGCCCTGGAGCGAGCGGAGCGCGACGAGACTCCAGGAGCGAAACAGCAGCGCCGCCATCGTGATCTTGAGGTAGGTCGCACCGAGGCGGATGACGTCGGGATCGTCCGTCAGCACACCGATCATCGCGTCGGCGTAGTGCCAGGTGGCGTAGATCACCGGGAGCGAAAACAGGACGACCAGGAGCAGTGCCTGTTTGACGGTGAAGTCGGCGTTGCGCTGGTCGTCCGCCCCGACGAACCGCGAGACGACACTGATGGACCCGCTCGCGACGGTCATCGCGAACGTCAGTGTCAGGAAGTAGTACTGGTACCCGAACTCGAGGGCGGCGAGCGCCTCGTCGCCCAGCGCAATCCCGACGAGCAGGAAGTCAGTCGTCCGGAGGAGCGTCCGGAGGGTCGACGTGACGATGATCGGCAGGGCCAGCGCGAAGGTCCGTTCGGCGACCCGTCGGGTCACGAGCCCGGTCGCACTGTAGAGTCGAGCGAGACCGCTGACGATGCGGCCAGCGAGGGTGCTGATCGCGGCGCGCATCACCGGCTGGATGCTCCACTCGTCCGGAGACCACCGACGCCGACGTGGGGCCAGTTCGTCGGCGGCATCTGTCGCACCCGACTCGACACAGCTGTCATCTTCGTGGCGATTCTCCGCAGCGTCTGTTTATTCTTTTGCCCGGCGGCCACCCACGCCGAGTCCACCGCGTCCGCTGGGACGCCGCCGCCAGACTGGGTCGAGCCATTAGCGCCCGAACTTATAATGTGGCGTGTGCTGAACGGCGTGTCTATGGATCCGGTTCCACCTGAGGATCTCATGAATCCTCCCTACGACGGCAACGTGGCCAACCTTCTCACCCGGCCCGTCGATCTCTTCCCGGAGACTGTCGCCCTCGAGCATCTGGGGGACGAACGGACCTACGCAGCGCTCGGCGACCGCGTCGCACAGATCGCCGGGGGGTTCCACGACATGGGGCTGGAGCCGGGCGACCGGGTGGGCGTCTATCTGCCGAACGGCCTCGCCTTCTGCGAGACGATCTGGGCGTGTATCCACGCTGGCGTCGTGGCCAGCCCGCTCAACCCGGAGTATCGCCGACGCGAGATCGACTACCAGCTGGATCACTCCGACGCCAAAGCCGTCGTGACGAACACGGACAAAACAGCGCACGCTGTTCCGGTCGCCGAGGAGCTCGGGGTCGCGGTCGTCGTCGCGGGGGATGATCCGGACCACGTGACCATCGACGAGCTGGTCGAGCGGGGCGACCCGACGCTCGTCGATCGGGACGACGACGACACGCTCATGCAGCCCTACACGTCGGGCACGACGGGCAAACCCAAGGGCGTCATGCTCACCCACAAGAACTTCCGGGTCCAGATCGTCCGCAGCATCGTCAACTACACGACGGGGCCGATCCGGGGGGACTCGCTGGCGATTTTGCCGATGTACCACATCACCGGGATGGTGGGGATGCTCGCCACGACGGCGACGGGTCGCACGCTGCACATGTTGCGCCCCGACCAGTGGGACCCTGAACTCGTACTGGAGAAACTTGACGAACACGACATCCCCGCCCTGGGTGGCGTCGCCACGATGTTCGTGGATCTCCTCGAGGCCTACGAGCCCGACGAATACGACCTGTCGACACTGATGCGGGCCGGACAGGGCGGCGCGAAGCTGCCCGAACCGGTCCACGAGGAGTTCGAGGAAACCTTCGACGTGCCGATTTCGGAGGGATACGGCCTCACGGAGACGACGGCGGCGACCCACACGTCGACGACCCTCGGCGACAAAGTCGGGAGCATCGGGCAACCGCTGCCCATCACGCACTCGTTCGTGGCCGGCGAGGACGGCACCGAGGTCCCCGACGGCGAACAGGGCGAACTCGTGCTCAAGGGCCCCCAGGTCATGAAGGGCTACTACAAGAACCCCGAGGCCAACGAGGACGCCTTCACCGAGGACGGCTACTTCCGGACCGGCGACGTCGCCCGGCGCGACGAAGACAACTACTACTACATCGAGGGTCGCGAGAAGGACATGATTCTCGCCTCGGGCTACAACGTCTATCCGTCGGAAGTCGAGCGGGCGCTCTACGACCACCCGGACATCCTCGAGGCGGCCGTCTTCGGGCTCCCGGACGACCGCCGCGGCGAGACCGTCGCCGCCGCGGTAAGCCTCGTCGAGGGGGCAACGATGGATCCGGAGGCGGTCAAAGACTACGTCCTCTCGGAGCTGGCGCCGTACAAACATCCCCGGATCGTCGAAATTCGCGAGGAGCTGCCGAAGACCGGGAGTGGCAAGATCCGGAAAGTCGAACTCGTCTCGGAATTCCGCGAGGCGTACGCCGACTGAGCGGCAGGGAGTCCGCTCACGCCGGCCTGAACCGCGGGAGCTTGTACCCGTCGTCAGTCTCGTGGAAGACGACGTCGACGGGCTGGCCGACCGAGAGGGCATCCGGGTCCGCCTCGACGATGTTGGTCAGCATTCGCGGTCCTTCGGCGAGTTCGACGTACGCGATGACGAAGGGGGCGGCGTCGCCGAACGTGCCCGCGGCCTGGTGGACGTGGGAGTACGAGTAGATGGTCCCCTCGCCCGAGGCGTCGATCCACTCGGTCTCGGTGTCGAGGCAGTGCGGACACCGCGCTCGGGGATACCAGATGGCCCGCTCACAGTCCGGGCAGTGAGACACCAACAGCCGGTCGTCTTTCGTGGCCTCCCAGAACGGCTCGGTCTCGGGCGTCACGTCGGGCGCCCAGTTCGGGAAGTCGCTCATCTGGCGCCCCCCATGACGAGCGTGCAACTCGACATGCGCGAGCCGAGACTCCCGCCGGTCCCGTGGGCGATGGCTGTCTCACAATCGGGGACCTGGACGGGCTCGTTTGCTTCGCCGCGGAGCTGGCGAACGGTTTCGATGATCTTCGGCATCCCGCCCCGGTTCGCCGGGTGGTTGTTGCAGAGGCCGCCGCCGTCGGTGTTGAACGGCAGTTCACCGTCGGGCGACTGGAGGGTGCCACCTTCGACGAACTCGCCGCCCGCGCCCTTCTCGCAGAATCCCAGGTCCTCCAGCGTCTCGAGGACGGTGATGGTGAACGAGTCGTAGATGGACGCGTAGTCGACGTCGTCGTGGGTGATTCCCGCTTCGGCGAACGCGTCGGGACCGGATTCGACGGCGCCAGTGTGGGTCAAATCGATGTCGCCGGCGCGGTGGTGTTTGATGGCTTCGCCGTGGCCGAGCAGGGGCACGCACGCCCGGTCGAGGTCCGCGGCGGTGTCGGCACTGGTCACCACGACAGCCCCGCCGCCGTCCGAGATGACACAGCAGTCGAGCAGGTGGAGCGGATCGGCGATCATCCGCGACCCGACCACATCCGCGACCGTCACCGGGTCCTGGAACATCGCGTCCTCGTTGTACTGGGCGTGCTGGGAGGCCGCGACGCGGATCTCGGCGAGTTGCTCCGACGTCGTCCCGTACTCGTGCATGTGCCGGCGGGCGGCCAGTGCGTACATACTGGTCGTCTCCGGGCCGTAGGCCCGCTCGAACGGCCCTTCGGGACGGGCGGACCGGCCACTGCCGCCGCCCGATCGAGACCGCGGCCGGCCGGCCATCGTGATGAGGACCACGTCACATTTGCCAGCGGCAATCGCGGCCGCGGCGTGGCCGACGTGGAGCAGATACGAGGCCCCGCCGACGTCCGTCGAGTCCACGTAGGACACTCCCTCGAGCCCGAGGTAGTCGACCATGGACATCAGCGACCGGGGATCGCCCGCTGTGCAGTAGCCGTCGACGTCGTCGAGCGTGAGACCGGCGTCGGCAAGGGCCCCCTCGGCGACCTCGGCCTGGAGTTGTGGCGTCGATGTGTCCGGCGCCTCGCGAGTCGGGTGTTCGTAGACGCCCGCGATCGCCGCCTCCTCTCGAATACGCATACGGACGCCGTTGCGACGGCCGGCGCTTATACTTGCTGCACCCATCGGTGTTCACCCGGTTGTTCGTGCGCCGGCAGTCCCGGGACGAACCACGGGCGTACGCACGGCTGCCTCCCGGCGGACCGCAAACGCTTTTCACGCCGCCGGACCTCCGTCGTTCCATGCAAGAAGACCTCATGGACATCCTGTGCTGTCCGCTGGACAAGGCCGAACTCGAGCTGTCGGTCGACGAACGCGACGAGGACGAAATCGTCGAGGGCACGCTCACCTGCACCGAGTGTGGCGAGGGCTACCCGATCGACGACGGCATTCCGAACCTGCTCCCGCCGGACATGCGCGAGGACGAGGAAGCCGCGGCTTGAGTCCGTGTCGTGGGCTCGGTGACTGGCGGCGGTCCATCGACGGGAACGCCAGCCTGAACCTTTTTCTGCCGGCAGCGCGCACTGGCGCCCGTGCCAGCCGAGTTACCCGTGCACGTCAACCAGGAGTCGTTGCACTCCATCGACGTGCAGCCGTCGTTCGAGGCCCACGGGCCGTTCGACGTCCGGCTCGTCAACTACGGCGAGTCGGTGCACGTCCACATCCACCTCGACGACGGCCTCTCGCGGGTCGCGGCGATCGATGCCCCCAACCACTACGTGGAGGCAGAGAGTGCGCGCGTTGTCCGGGTCGCGGTCGACGAGGACGCACTCGAGACTTCGCCGGTTCGGGGCAAGATCAAGATCGCCTCGGCCTACGGCGCCGAGACGCGGTGGATCGACGTCACGCTCTCCGAACCGGCTCCGGAGGAGTCGTCCGTGCAGGTCGACGAGTCACTCGCCCAACCCAGGACGTCGACGGCGGACCCAACTCCGTCGCTGCTGCAACGCCCGGAGGTTGCCGTCCTCGCACTCGGGCTTGTCGCCCTCCTGGTCGCCCTCGGGGCGGCACTGGTGTTTCAAAACCCGCTCCTGCAGGTCAGTTCGCTGGTCGTCCTCGGGGGCGTCCTCGTCGCGCTGTTCTTTCTCTCGCGCGGGGAATTCCTCGCGTAAACTCCCGGCGCGTCATGGGGGGTCGTCAGTATCGCTCGCCTCGATCTGTGAGGCGAGTTTGGCCCTGAGGTACCCGGCCCGATAGCGGTTTGCCGGGTCGTCGACTGCGCCGTCCCGGACCTGTTCGGCGTCCCGATCGGCGACGGATTCGAGGATTTGGACCACGTGCGTCAGATCGGTCTCGCTCACACGACGGTCCTCGGCTGGCGCGGCGTCGCGCTCGGCCACGGCGATTTCGCGCGCCACCGCAATGACGAGTGAACACGGTTCCCGGCAGGGGAATTCGCCGTCACCCCGGGGGACGCCGAGCGGCTCGTCGTCGTCCTCGTCCCACGCGCGGCGCTTGAGACACTCCGAGTCGACGCAGCAGGCCTCGGCGAGCCACGCCACGGCCTCCCCGTCGAGGGCATCGACCACGTCGTAGATGCCGGTCTGGCGCTCGGCCGCCGCCCGCCAGTGCGTGACGTCGAGGTCGCCTCGCCGTTCTCTGTGCCAGTTGGCGATGGTCGCCGGGTAGAACCGGTCGACCGTTCGGACGACGTCGGCTGCGTCCAACTCGACGAACGCCCACCCGGATTGGAGCGTGGGGGCCGTCTCGAGCGGCCGGTAGCGACCGCGGGCATCGTATCGCGCGATGTCTCTGACGGCCGCGGGATCGGTGTACCTCTCGAGGGCTGCCCGTGGCGCGTCGGCGTCGTCCACGTGGCGGATCTCGTACGATCGGTGGCCGGGCCCGTCGGCTGTCACCCGGATGTGGAGTTCGCCCCACGTTCGCGCCGTCCCCTCGCGGACGGTCGCGAGCCGATCGAGGGCTGACTGCTCGGCCGCCCCGTCCAGCCAGCGGAGGAACGCCCACCGGTCCGGGGCCTGGGGAGCCACCTGCTGCCAGAAGTGCCACTCGGCGACCCTGGCGCCGTGGCGTGCAGCCGCGTCTCTGAAGTCCGACTCCCGGAGTGCACGATACGCCTGCTCGGGGACCGACAGGTGGTACCCGTCGTCGTCCACATGCGCGCTCAGTCCGTCGACGTCGACGCCGTCGACGGCCGCCTCGACGAGTGCGTCGATGTGGTCGGCCGTCACCGCGTCTCACCCACCGGTGTCGCCGTCGGCGACGACGGCTTGACGCTCGTCTCGGTGGAGTGTCGCGAGCGCATCGCCGACCGGCGCGCCAGCGTCCGCGGCTCGCTCGAGAATGACCGCCGCGACGAGCGGTTCGGTGCCGACCGCCCCGGCATAATACACTCGGTGACCGTCCACCGTCGCCGGCACCGGATAGTCGCTAGGCCGCCCACCCGGTTCGACGAGCCCGACGTCGCGGGGAATGTCCTCTTGCGTGTGGTATCCGTCGGCGACGAACAGGGGCACGAGGACGATGTTCTCGCTCGTGACGTGGTCGGTGAGGGTCTCGACGGACGGCGCTTCGTCCATGAAGAGAGCCGTGACCTCGTCGAACCGATCCCGGTCGCGAATCCGGTCGGCGTGGTACTCGATGGCCTTCGCGGAGTGTTCGTTGCGGTCGGTGCCGTGCCCCACGACCGCGAGACCCGTCCCCGGACCCACGGCTGGATCGTCGGTCACGGTCTCCGCTCGGCGGACGATCACGTCCGTCATCGCGTCGTGCGTTCCCACGGGCCCGCAGTAGTGGACCCGCTGGCCGGTGTCCCTCGCCGGGAGCGTCACGGCCGAGGCGTCGAGGCCGTCGGAGTCCCAGCGGTCGGGCGTCCACCCGTCCAGTCGCAGCTCTCGGGGAACGACCGTCTCGGTGAAGTATCCCTCGCTGACGAACAGCGGCACGACGTAGACATCGTCGACGGCGAGGGTCCGGAGGATTTCCCGGAAGTGGGGGGCTTCCTTCCAGAACGCCGCCCGGACCGCGTCGAAAGCGTCGAGCCGCCGAATCCGGCGGCCGTGGTCGACGGCCGGCTGGCTCGACTGCGGGTTCCGGTGGGACCCGTGTGCCGCGATGACGAGGGCTGCAGCCATGCACCTCCGTTGCAGGGCCGCACCCATAGCCACTTCGTCTGCGGGCCCCGTCGGTGAGCGCTCGCCACCGAAATGGTGATTTAAGTGTCCGGCCGGCCAGCTTCGGGCATGTCGATACTCGCCGCAATCAACGAGGAACGCGGGATCAGTCCGGTCGTCCAGGTCGGATACGAGCTTGCTGCGGCGTACGACGAACCGCTCTCGGTCCTCCACGTCGTCCCGGATGAGGAGTACGAGGCCCACCGGGACGCCATCCTCGAAATTCCCGAGTTCTCCGAACACTCGTTCTCCCAGGAGGCAGACAGTGCCGCGCAGTTTGCCAAGACGGTCGTCGACAACACGCTCGAGGACTACGACCGGGAGCTCGTCGAGACAGTCGGCCGCGTCGGGGATCCCGTCGAGCAGGTCCTCGCGGTTGCGGATCACCTGGACGCCCGCTACATCGTCGTCGGCGGGCGGAAACGCTCCCCGACCGGCAAGGCGATCTTCGGGAGCGAGACCCAGTCGATCCTCCTCGAGTCCTCGCGTCCAGTGATGACGGTCTTGACCCAGGACTAGTGGGCCGGCTGCGGACGGAAACGCCTTTCGTCGCCGGGCTGGAGGTGTCGACCGAGATGTGGATGGAGCGTGGACGACCGTGACCGTACTCGAATCGTTTCGACTGGACGGGCAGGTGGCGCTGGTCACCGGCGCGGCCGGCGGCATCGGCGGCGCTCTCGCGGAAGCCGTCGCGGAGGCTGGCGCCGACGTGGCCCTGGTGGACGTCGACGAGTCCGGACTGGCTGCGACGGCGGACCAGCTCGAGGACACGACTGACGCCAGGACGCTGGACATCGTGGCTGACGTCGGGGACCCCGCGGCGACCGAGCGGATGGCCGCGGAGACTAGAGAGACACTCGGCGGCCTCGACGTGGCCTTCGCCAACGCCGGCATCGCCGAGCGCGGCGGCGAGGACGTGGCTGCCTACGACGTGGACGCCTGGGACCGCGTCATGCGTGTCAACCTCCGTGGGGTGTTCCTGACGAATCGGGCGGTCGCCGGGCACATGCGCGACACCGGTGGCGGCAGCATCGTCAACACCGCCTCGATTCTCGGTCTCAACGGGACGCAGATTCCCGGGCTCGCGGCCTACACCGCCTCGAAGGGTGGCGTCGTCCAGCTCACTCGGCAGTTTGCCGGCGAGCTCGCGCCGGACATTCGCGTCAACGCCATCGCGCCCGGCTGGATCGAGACGCCACTGCTCTCGGGCCCCGACTCCGACAGGGAGCTCACGGCCGACGACTTCGACCTCGGCGTCCCGCTCGGTCGCATGGGCCAACCGGCTGACCTCAAGGGAATCGCCGTCTTTCTCGCCTCCGACGCGGCAGCCTACACCACGGGCGAAATCGTCCTCGTCGACGGCGGATTGAACGCCGCCTGACGACCGGTGGCGGGGCGCTGGCGCGTCGAATGGGTACTATTATAGGCGGTTTCTCCCAACCGCGTCTATGGTTGATGCCGACGACTTCCGTGGCGTCATGGGGACCTTCGCCACCGGCGTCACGGTGGTGACCCTCCCCAGTGAGCCCGTCCACGGCCTCACGGCGAACGCGATTGCCTCCGTCTCGCTGGAGCCGCCACTCGTGCTCGTCTGCGTGGATCACGACACGACGACCTACGAGCACTTGACGGCGGGCGGCGTCGAGAGCTTCTGCGTCAACGTCCTCGCGGCCGACCAGCAGCACCTCGGCGAGTACTTCGCCAACATGCGCGAGCTCGATGAGAATCCATTCGAGGCCGAACCGACCACGACCGCCGCCACGGGGTCGCCGATATTCGAGGAGGCACTCGCCTACGTCGACTGCGAGGTCTGGGACGCCCTGGAAGCGGGAGACCACACGATCTACGTCGGCGAAGCGCAGGACGCGGCGGTGCTGGACGACGAGGCTGAAGGGCTGACGTTCTTCCGCGGCGAGTGGGGTACGATCGCGTAACGTCGACTCGGCCACGGGTATCGGACGCCTGTCCGGGGCGAGCGCTCGGGTTTATGTGTTTGCCGCCCGATGTGACACCATGGCATCTGATACGGGGAGCAGAGCGGCCGCTCGCTCGTGGCTGACTGGCGCCGTTGCCGGCCTCGTCTCGGCCGTCGTGACCGGCGTGATCATTCTGTTGGCGTTTGATCCGACAATTGTCACGTCCGCCATTCCGTCGGTCGTGGGCCTCTCGGGCCTCGTGGCCGGTTTTGCCGCGCTCCTCGTGATCGGGCTCGTGGTCGGGCTCGTCTACGCCGCGGTGGCCGCAGTCGACCCCCTCTCGACGTGGGCAGCCATGCCGAACTCCGGCGCCGCGCTTGGCCTTGGGTTCGGCATCGTGCTGTGGGTGCTGGCGATCGTTCTCGTGCCCCTCGTCGTCGGCGGGTCGATCGGCGCCTATGCCGTGACGCTCCGCGGATTCCTGGCCTACGCCCTGCTGGGCATTCTCCTCGGCCTCGGCTACGGCATGGCCCCCGACACCCGCCCCTGATCGACCGGCGCACCTCAACGCTGATGAGCCGCGGGGCCTCTACGTCGACCATGGGCTACCACCACATCGACCCGGCGACACTCGACCAGTGGGACGACCGGCCGGTGGACGTCCGTTCGGTGTCCGCCGCGGCCGGCCTCGACTACCAGGATTCGAAGCTTGGCATGCGCGTCTACGAGGCCGCGCCCGGCGAGATGCTCCCCCTCTCGTACCACTACCACGACGAACAGGTCGAGGCGTTCTACGTCCTCGAGGGCGAGCTCTCCGTCGAGACGCCAGAGGGCGAGTTCGTCGTCGGGACGGACGAGGTGTTCATCGTCGAGCCGGGCAACCCCCAGCGAGCCTTCAACCCGGCGGGGGCGAGCGATTCGGTCAGGGTGCTCGCGATCGGCGCTCCGTCAGTCGACGACGC
>CAYLJD010000014.1:0-7488 GCA_964383875.1 uncultured Halobacteriales archaeon | reverse complement strand
GCCGTTGTCTGGAGTGTAGCGCATATGGCGTCGCTCCTGCGGGTGCTCGTCGGGCCACTGTTCGTCCTCGTCATCCTGGCCCTCGGTGCCCTCAGTCTGTTCGACGACGCCCTCGCTGGCGGGCCGGTCCTGGAGACGGTGCTGTTCGTGCTCGACACCCGATTCCTGCTGTGGCTGGCTGTCGGCATCTTCGTGGTCTCGTTCGGGCTGTATCTCGTCGCCCTCCGGCGCGAAGATCCCTCGGCCCTCGTGCATTCGGGCCCCACCGTCGAGGCGTTGGTGCCCGTCTACGGTGACGCCGACGTGCTGCACCAGTCTGTCGAGGCACTCGTCGGAGGCGCGTACGCGGACCTGACGGTCACGATCATCACGGAGCCGGACGACGCCGCGTCCACCGACCGGGCTGCATCGCTCGCCGCAACCCACGACGGGGTCCGGGTCGTCGTGAACCACGACCATCCGGGCTCGAAGGCGGGGGCGCTCAACACCGGTCTCGCGGCCAGCGAGGCCGACGTCGTGGCGATGTTCGACGCGGACCAGGCGCCCGATCCGCAGCTGGTTCCCCACGCCGTGGCCGCACTCGACGATCACAGCGTCGCTCGGGTGCGGAGCATCCCCCGACCGACCGGTGGCGTGCTCGAGGCGATGGTCTACTACGAGTACCTGCTGCTCTTTTTCCTCCCCCAGAAGCTCGTCAGAGGGCTGCTGGGCCTCAAGTTCGCGGGCACGCGGAGCGTGCTGGTCGAACGGGCCGTGTTCGACGCTGTCGGGGAATTCACCGAAGGCCACCTGGCGGAGGATCTCGACTTCACCCACCAGCTCAACCAGGCCGGCATCGACATCCGGGAACTCCTGTACTACCCCTGTGTCGAGGAACCGGCCCACTCGGTCCGCGACTGGTGGGGCCAGCGGGTCCGGTGGATGTCCGGGCAGGTGGCTGTCAGCCACGGGCACCTCCGCGACTGGCGACGGCTGGTCGACCCCACGTTTGTCTCGTCGGTGCTCACGCTGGTCGGGACGCTCGTCGCCGGCGTGCTGCTGGCGATGACCGTCCCGAAGCTCGTGCTGTCGGGACTCGAGCACCCGCTGGCTGTGGGTGGCGGGCTCGTGGCGATGTTCGCCGTGCTGCTGGCGACGCGTTACGTCGACAACCGAACGACCGGTCTCGATGGATACGGCGTCGCGTGGCTACTGATGCCGGTGACGTTCACGGCATTCGGGCTGGTGATCGTCCAGGTCCTGCTCCAGTACGCCTTCGGTCGCGTCGGCGGGTGGTACCGCGTCGAGAAGGCGGCCGATCCGTGAGGTTCCGGCCACCTCGACCGCACTGTTGGGTCGGGTCAGCACGCTGCGTGTCGACGATCCGGTTCGCGCTGGCACCGACCGTTCGGTATTCGGGCGATAATGAAAATTGACTTTGATTAGATAAACTTTTATTGTATACGGGTGCAGACTCCAACGACATGCGAACGGTCGCCGTGGGACTCGCGCTCGTCGTTGTACTCGCTCTCGTCCCTGCTGGGGTCGCGGCCCAGAACGGGGGCGATTGTACGTTTCCCGTGACCCGCACTGACGCGACGGGGACGGACGTCACGATCGAAGAGGAGCCGAGTGAGGTCGTGACACTGTCGCCGAGTGCCGCCCAGACGATGTGGGAGATCGACGCCAAGGACAAGGTCGTCGGGGTCACGAAGTTAGCGTCCTATCTCGATGGCGCCGGCGCGAAGGAGAACATCTCGGGCGGTGGCCTGGTGGCGGTGAGCAACGAGAAAGTGGTCGACCTCGCTCCGGACCTCGTTCTCGCCCCGAACATTACGTCGCAGGATACCATCTCGACGTTGCGGGGCACCGGACTGACCGTCTTTCACTTCGCCGCAGCCGAATCGATCGACGACGTCAAGGACAAGACGCGGTTGATCGGGCGACTCGTCGGCGCGTGCGACGGCGCGGACGACGCTGTGAGCTGGATGGATGACCAACTCGCGTTCGTCGATTCCCGCATTGGCGATTCCGAGCATCCGGACGCCATGTACGTGTTCTTCGGATTTACCGCGGGTTCGGACACCTTCACCCACGAAATCATCGAGCGAGCGGGGGCCAACAACGTGGCGGCCGACGCCGGCATCGCCGGCTTCGTGCAGTTCAACGAGGAGGTTCTGATCCAGCAGAACCCGGAGTGGTTTATCCTCAATCGCAACGACGATGAGATTCCCGACACGGCCGCCTACCAGAGCACGACAGCGGCCGAGGAGAATCAGTTCGTGGTGGTCGATCCGAACCACCTCGACCAGCCGGCTCCCCGGATTGTCCTTCCGATCCGGAATATCGCCACCGCATTGCACCCCCTTCAGTTCGATCCGACGGATTCGCTCGACGGTGAGGAACTCGTCGAGCAAGCCCAGGAGGACTCCGAGGAAGAGACGGCAACGCCGACGCCGACCCCGACTGCGACGGCCACGGCGACGCCGACCGCCACGGACACGCAGACGACGACACCGACCGCAACGACGACCCCGACTGCCGCCCCCACGGGCACGGCGACACCAACCGCGTCACCGACAGCGACGACAACCGCGACAACCACGCCGACCGAGACCATCGTCGTGACGGAAGTGACGCCGACCCCACAGGGGACGACGCCTGGCGAGACCGGTCCCGGCTTCGGGATCGGCGTGGCCCTCGTGGCCCTCCTGCTCGCGCTCGGGCTGCGGCGGCGGTAGCGCCTCGACACACCAGTACTTTCGTCTGGAGTCGGGTGGTCACGGGGCACGGGTCTTCGGTCGTCCGCAGTTCGTGACGGACGGGCCCGGTACGATCCGCCCCGGCGGTGAACGGGGGATGTTCTTCCGACACTGTTGTTAACAGGCTCGAACCCCTTCGTGCGGTATGTATCGTCGGGACGTGCTCACGGCCGGTCTGGCGATCGGCGCGGCGAGTCTCGCCGGGTGTGCCAGCAGTCCCACCGGGTCGGATTTTACCGAGAGCTTCGAAACCGGGCTCGGCGACTGGGACACGCAGGCGACAATCGGTCCCGAGGTCGACCTGGCGGATTTTGCGTGGGAAGTCGGGGTCTCCGACGACGAAGCGGCTCAGGGTGACCGGTCCCTCCGCGTGTGGAACGAAGGGACGTACGACGATGGCGTGTCCTGGGCGTCCCATCAGATTCCCGTCGAGTCGGGCAGCGCATACCGGATCGACGCCCGAGGCCAGTTCTGGAGCGAATCCGAATCGTTCAACACGATCCGCCACGCCGTGATGCGACTCGGGCCAGATCCGGCCGAAACCGAGGACGACTTCCCGCAGCTGGGGGTCAATTCCACCGAGTTCGGCGAGACACCCTATGGCGGCCTCCGAGAACCGCTGTGGCTGGCGGACGGCTGGCGCGAGTATCGGTTCGAATGGACGACGCCGATCCTGTCGACGGACACGCTCTCATTCGCCGTCGGAACGGCGGTGATCTGGGAAGCCGACGCCACGCACTACATCGACAATTTGACCGTCACCATCGAACCGAGATGAGTGAGACCCAGGACTGTGACGTGTCCAGATCCCCACGCAGTTGGACCCAGCGCGATCGGCGTTCGTTGTCGGTTGCTGCGCTTCCATCGGAACGCCCGCCGACTGTTCGACCGGTCGCTGTAGGCGGAGAATTTGCTCAAAACCGAGGCTGTCTCTTTCGACCCAATTCTAATCAGTGACTGTGGGGAAAAAATATGAGACTTGAGCCGGATGCAGATATATGTCCCCGACTCGTCGGCAGGTTCTCCTCGCAGGTACAGGTGCAATCACCGCGCTTGCTGGGTGTTCGGTGCTCTCCGACCCGCAACGGTCCCTCCTGGTCGCGGTCAACAATTGGACTGAATCAAGCTATCGGGGGCACGTTCTCGTCGAAAAGGACGGCACGGAGGTAGTGCAGCAGTATTTGGATGTTGGTGCCGCTGAGTCGGATCAAGGGATGACAGTAGAGACGAAGATCGAACTCGGTGAGATGCCGAGTGGAACTCCGCTCGACGTGACTGCATCGTTCGGTGACGGCTTGCAGGCAACTGGCCAGCATACCCTCGACTGCTCTGGCGAGTACGTCGGTAAAGCCATAATCGTACATATCGAGCCGGAGGGGCCTGTTAGCGTCAGTTTGAATCTTGCGTGTTTTGACGAGTTTCCAATGTACGAAGCGTAACAGGGTGGAATCACTCAATCATGATCGGGTGGTGGACGCAGGTCTCCTGACCGGCGTATTCAGCCAGGTCGATAAAGAAAATATCCCGTTGTGACGAGTGCGGTGCCACTCTCGTACGAGGCGTGTGAAGGGTGGTTGCTTACCGTGCTCTGTACCCGAGCAGTGCCACGGCGGACAGCACCGCGAGGGTTGCACCGATGAGCGTGAATCCAGGACCGGCGTCTCCGGTCGTCCCAGGCTCGCTGGTCGAATCGCCATCGGTTGCGTCACCAGAACTCGAGTCGTCAGTGCCGCCATCCTGGGCTCCCTGCTCCGCCATCGTCACGGACCGTTCGGAGAAGTGGTTGATCCCGACAAGGACGTCGGCGCTCGCGTCCGCCTGACTCGTCGATCGGACCATGTACATCGACGACCCGCCGCCATCTGCAGCGGCCTTCAACTCCGAATAGGAGGAGGCTTCTGCGGCCGCCTCACCGTCCACGCGGACTGCGAGATCCTCCGTGTTCTGGATGGCCGCGTCACTGACCGACGTGATCACGACCTTCCCGTGGCTGGCACTTCGCTCGACCGTCATCTCGACTCGTCCCTCGGACTGCTGGTGGACCTCGACGGCCGTATTCTGGCCGTAGTCGACGATATCCTGGCCGTTCTCCGTCAGGTAGACCTGTGCGGCGGCCGCGCCACTCGTGATGAGTTCCTCCTGTTGCTTGTCGTTCGCCGAGCGATCGCCGTCGTACGACCTGACGACTAACCGGTCGTCTGCACCGAGTTCGGCGGTCAGATTGCCGTCGTCATTCACGGCAACCGTCCCGTCTCCCGTCGCGATGACGGCCGCTTTCGATCCGTCGCTGGTCGTCACGACAGCCCGCTGTTCGCTCTCGCTCTCGGCGCTCGCCGACGATGAGAGGTTCATGCCGACGTACTGGCTCTCACCACCGGTGGACACCACCAGGCTCCCGTGGCCGTTGTCGTGGGCTGCGAGTGTTGCGCCGGATTCCGACGTGACCGTCGCCTGCGTCTCGGTCGTTGCGTCCACCGAGAGTGCGGCGCCGGTCCAACCCGTCAGCGCCGACACGTCCGCACCGATGTCGACACCGGCGTCGGATCGAGCCGAGTCTTGGGACTGGACCCGAACCGAGTCGGCAACGGTGACGCCGTCGACGGAGTAGCTCGTGATCGCGCTCCCCTCCGTCTGGAACTCGACGTGTGTGCCCGCGTAGGCAGATGATTGCTGAGCTGTACGCTCGTTCATCATGGCAGCGGCACCGGGGACAGCGACCGATGCCACCATCAGCACCGCCAGGAGCGGTGCGAGTTGGTTGCGTTGCAACATCGCGGGTGCAGGTGGGAGCGGAAGGCGAATATCAACCCGAGATACTGCGGTCGGATTTCACTCGGTTGGGGCCAATTTTGGCCAAATTTACGGAAATGACTCACACTTCGACCCCCACACAGCCAGCGACATCCGGTGGGACCGACCGGGTGGGGTTCGGGGAGACTGGGGGACGGTACCCGAAGAATCGCTGGACAGCGGGTGGCAGATCGGGAGTGACGGTGTTCTCACGATCTCGCTATTCTATCCGAATGGACACTCGGGCCGCTCCCGTCGCTCGACGACGGACCGCACACGGTGCGCATCTTCCCCCTTATAAAGGTTCGATACCGAGACAGCCGAGCTGCCGGGTATGCAGCCACCAAGCATATTCCCCCGCCACCGAAACGGGAGGTATGCCGTCGCCAACCCGAATCCTCAAATATGCCGGGGTCGCCATCGTGGCGATCCTCGCGCTGGGTGTCCTCGGGTTTCTCACGGGTGTGTTGGGTGTCCCTACCGTCGAGGGGATCGAAAACAAGTTCGCGGACGTGAACGAGACGGCCACGACGATCGAGACGAATCTCACCGTCAGCAACCCGAATCCGATCGGGATCTCGCTGGGCGGTCTTAGCGTCGACTACGGCATCCGGATGAACAACGTGAGTATGGCGACCGGGCAGAAGGAGGGCGTCTCCATCGGGAGCGGAAATTCTACCATTCCCTTCCGGACGTATCTCGTCAACGAAAACATCCCCGAATGGTGGTACACGCACGTCTCGAACGGTGAACAGACCGATATCCTCATCGACGTCGACCTCTCCCACGGATTACTCGGAGGCCAGGCGGTCTCAGTGCCCCAGGAACAATCCATTCAGACGGACATCCTCGGGCAGTTCAACGACTCGACGACACGGCCGGTGAACGCGAATGCCGCGGTGATCTCCGATCCGGTCCTCTACATCAACGAGACCGCGGCGTGGTACGGTGACAACATCACTCGAGAGCAGACGCCGATGGAGATGGCGTTCACCGTCTACAATCCCAAGCAGTACCCCTACACGGTGACCGAAGTGGGCTACGAGGTGCGGATGAACGGCATCCTCGTCGGCGAGGGTTCCTCTGCGCGATCCTACACGGTCCCTGGCGAGACCGAGCGCACAATCCAGGCGAGCACCATTCTCCACAACCAACGGCTCGACGAGTGGTGGGTGAGTCACCTCGAACGCGATCAGGTGACGAATCTCACGGTCGATATGTACCTCATCATCGATCCGGATACCAGCGATGTCCTCCAGGATTCCATCCCTGCCTTCCGCATCGATACCGACGAGTTCGACTACCAGACCGTCATCGAGACGGATATTTTCGGGACGAAGGCGACGGATGGCCTGTCGGCCGACGAGCCTCCGGCGAGTGACGGGGCCGACGACAGCGACGATGAACCTACGTCGACGCCGACTGACACGGCGGACCAGACCGAGACGGCAACGACGACGGAGACGTCGACCGCGACGCCAACACCGACCCCGACGCCGACAGCGACCGAAACGGACGACGGGGGGATTCTGGGATGACTGCCGGCTCGCGTTGACGACTCAGGTTTTCTCCGTCACTCCTCAGTCCCAGTGCGTCCTGGGCCGGGCCAGGATACCCGGACAGAGACTTTCTGTTAGGGCCGATGTCGGCTTCCCGCGTGGCTGACGTCCTCGATGGCACCACGGGAACCGGTTCCGCTGACGGCACATTCGTCACCGGGCTCGGTGTGGCGTGTGATCGGGCGAGACGCGCACTGCAGGCTGGATCACCCGGCCTCCTCACTCGACTCTGGGGGTGGGCTCGCTGGGGTGCCGAGGAGTTCGGTTGTCAGAAACTCCGAGAGGGGATCCAGCGACGTGTAGAGTCGGTACGCGACGATCGAGAGCGGGACCACCGCCAGGACCAGGAAGCCGATATCGTATACCCAGGCGGCCTCCAGGAGCGGGACGAGCACGGG
>CAYLJD010000013.1:0-42109 GCA_964383875.1 uncultured Halobacteriales archaeon | reverse complement strand
CTGCGGGGTGTCTTCCTGTTCACCAACGCGACCCTGCCGCACATGTACGACCAGGGCAGTGGCAACGTCATCAACATCTCCTCGGGACTGGGCCGGACGGCCATCGCCGGCGCTGGCGCCTACGTTGCCTCGAAGTGGGGACTCGAGGGGTTCACGCGCGTCACCGCCCAGGAGGGCGAGGACCACGGCGTCAACGCCAACGCGCTGGACCCGGGCGGCATGGTCAACACCGACATCTGGGCACACCTGCCGGACGAAGACCGCCAGGAGATCCTCCAACCCGACGTGATGGACGATGCCGCCGTCCTCCTGGCGGCCCAGGGGCCAGACGGCGTGTCCGGCGAATCGATGACGGCCGAGGACTGGGAGGACCGCCTCGGCTAGCTCGCCAGCACGATCGCCGCACACGCGAGGAGTCCCACGACGAGTGCCCCGAACGCGACGGTAATCGAGACCGTATCCGCGACGAGCCCGACGAGCGTCGGACCGAGCGAGCCGAGACCGATGTAGATGGTGCGCATCCCGCCAAGGTCCCCGCCCATGCTTCCCTCGGGGAACCGGTCCATCAGCGCGGCCTGCATGACCGGCGGGAACGACATCAACCCCGCCGCGAAGCCGACGACACCCAGAGCCACGAGAAGCACCGTGTCGGCGAGCAGGAGGCCGGCCAGCGACGCGGCACCGAGGAGTATCGCGAGCGGGGCGACCCGCTCGCGGCCGTACCGGTCGCCGAGCAGGCCGGCGACGGGCTTGACGACTGCGCCGACGAGAAACAGCGCCCCGAACCCGGCGTTCGCAACGCCGGGCGAGAGCGCTTTCGCGGCCCGGAGGAAGGTCGGCAGAAACGCCGTGGCGGCCTGCCAAGTCAGCGCGTACAGCGTGTAGGCGACGAGCAGCCAGCGGAGACCGGGTTCGGCGACGAGCCGGCGGGCCGTCGGACGGATCGCCAGCCCGACTCGTTCGACGGCGTAGGATTCCCGACTCCAGACGTGCACGCCGAGGGCCACAACCGAGAGCACGACGATCGGGGCCAGGAATGCGACCCGCCACGTCGCCAGCAGGAGGACGAGCGTCGCCAGCCCGGCCGCCACGATGCCGCCGGTATCCCCGGACGCAGTGTGGAGCCCGAAGGCCTGCCCCCTGCGAGACTGGTAGAGATCCGAGAGCAACGCCCGGGCCGCCGTCGGGTACAGTCCCGCGCCAAGCCCCACGACAGTGGCACCGACGAGCAGTGCCGGGTACCCGGTCGCCGTCGCCAGCAGGCCAAAGCCCAGGACGGTCACAGCCAACCCGGGCACCAGCAGCGTCTTGCGGGACAGCCGGTCGGAGAGGCGCCCGCTCGGGTACTGCAAGAGGGCATAGAGGCCCCAGAGGAGTGTGAATGCAAAGCCGGCCTCGGCGTTCGAGATGACAAGGTCGGTCCGGATCGCGGGGAGCAGCGGCGAGAGCAGGAGCCGACCGCCCTGGACGGCTGCCCACCCGACCGAAATGCCGAGGAGGAGCCGACCGCCGTAGCCGCGGACGAGTGACTCCGCGCCGCCGTTCGAGGCACTCACCGCCGGAAGGTCCGACTGGGGCGCACTTGGCCGTGCCGTTTCCACACAGTCAGGCGGCCGGACTCGGTAGCCCAGGCACGGACAGGTCGACCCGACGAAGGAACTGGGCGTTGATCGCGACGATCACGGTCGAGAGGGACATGAACAGCGCACCGACGGCCGGCGACAGGAGGATCCCCACCGGTGCCAGCACCCCGGCGGCCAGCGGGAGCGCAAACACGTTGTAGCCGGCCGCCCAGACGATGTTCTCCTGCATCTTGCGGTAGCTCGCTTTGCTGAGTTTCACGAGGCGCACGACGTCCACCGGGTTGTTCTGGACGAGGATCACGTCTGCCGACTGCACCGCCACGTCCGTCCCACTGCCGATGGCGATGCCGACGTCGGCCCGCGTCAGCGCCGGCGCGTCGTTGACGCCGTCGCCAACCATCCCGACCAGTTTCCCCTGGTCCTGGAGTTCCTGGACCGTCGTGTCCTTGTCCGCCGGGAGTACTTCCGCAAACACCGTGTCGATACCCAGTTCCGCCGCCACGGCGTCTGCCACGTCCTGGGAGTCGCCGGTGAGCATCGCGACTTCGATGCCGAGAGCGTGGAGCGCCTCGACGACCCGGTAACTCTCGTCTCGAATCACGTCTGCCAGGGCAACGGCCGCGATCGGGTGGCCGGAACGGACGAGATACACGACTGTCTGTGCGTTCTCACCGGCCGATTCGGCGAAGGCCTCGAGAGATGGCGGGACGTCGCTGTCGAGGTGGTGGAGGAGGTTCGGCCCGCCGACGAACACCTCGTCACCGTCGACGACCGCCCGGACGCCGCGGCCCTTCAGCGCCTCGAAGTCCTCGGCCGGCGGGACGTCGACGCCCCGTTCGGCTGCGGCCTCCCGGATGGCCCGGGCGATCATGTGTTCCGAATCGGCTTCGACAGCTGCGGCCAGCGACAGTGCCGTGTCCTCGTCGACATCCTCGACCGTCGCCAGACCCACCACCCCGTGTTCGCCTTCGGTGAGCGTCCCGGTCTTGTCGAAGATGATCGTGTCGAGCTCGCGGGCCTGTTCCATGGCGATGCGGTCGCGGACTAACATACCATTCCGCGCCGCGAGCGACGTATTGATGGCGACGACGAGCGGGATGGCCAGCCCCAAGGCGTGGGGACACGCGATGACCAGGACGGTGACGACCCGCTCGATGACAGCCGCATCGAACGTCGTCGCCACCGTCCACGCCACGGCCGTGACGAGCGCCGCAGCGACCGCAACGTAGAACAGCCAGCCCGCAGCTCGGTCTGCCAGCACCTGCGTCCGCGACGTGCTCTGCTGGGCCTCCTCGACCAATCGCATGATCCCCGCCAGCGTGGTCTCCGCCCCGGTTGCGTCGATTCGCACCCGGAGACTGCCGTCGCCGTTGACCGTCCCGCCGATGACATCGTCGCCGGGCGCTTTCGACACCGGCCGCGACTCGCCAGTGATCATCGCCTCGTTCACGTCCGAGTCGCCCTCCTCGACCACGCCGTCGGCCGGCACGCTCGCCCCGGGACGGACGAGGACCAGATCCCCTGCCGACAGCTCGCTGACTGGCACGGATTCAGTCTCACCGTCCTCGGTGATGCGTTCGGCCGTATCGGGCATGAGTTGCGCGAGCTCGTCGAGCGCACTGGAGGCCCGCCGGATCGAGCGCATCTCGATCCAGTGCCCGAGGAGCATGACGTCGATCAGCGTCACGAGCTCCCAGAAGAACGCCGACCCGCCAGTGACGACACTCGCGAGGCTGTAGACGAACGCCACCGTGATCGCCATCGAGATGAGCGTCATCATCCCGGGCTCGCGTCGCTCGATCTCGGGGACGGCCATCCGGAGGAACGGGACGCCGCCGTAGGCGAAGACGACCACCGCAAAGACCGGGTTGATCCACTCACTGCCGGGGAACGCCGGGACGGAGAACCCGAGCCACGACTGGAGCGCCTCGCTGTACACCAAGACGGGCACCGACAGCGCCGTCGAAACGAAAAAGCGCCGCCGGAACATCGTCTCGTGGCCGGCGTGCATGTCGCCGTGACCGCGCCCGTGGTCGTGGCCGTCCGCCGAGCCGCCGTCCCGGTGGTGGTCGGCCGCGTCGTGGCTTCCGTGTCCGCCGTGGGATCCGGCTCGATCGGTCACGTGCCACGTATTTGGTCGCCGGCGCCCTTGGTGGTTGTGTGTGCCACCCACTCGAACCGACGGGCACTCAGATAAGACAAAAACTCGATACGAAACGGTAGGGTGTCCCGTTCGTGGGGCCGTTCCGATCGCCGGACGTCGGCCGGGAACCCCCCTTTGTTTCACCTCCACTGCACTATACTAAGTTTATTAACGTATGGGGGATTAGCCCGGGGCAATTGGATGGCCCATGCCGAGAACACGCAACTGATCGAGCGCTTCCAGGAGTTCTACCGGGAATACTACGCGGCGGCCATCGGCGAACTGGGCCAGCAGTACCCGACGGGCCAGAAGTCGCTGTACGTCGAGTGGGCCGACCTCTACCAGTTCGACCCGGATCTGGCCGACGACGTCCGGTCCCAGCCAGCGCAGCTCCGCGAGTACGCCGAAGAGGCGCTCCGGCGATACGACTTACCGGTCGACGTCTCGCTCTCCGAGGCGCACGTCAGGTTGCGGGGCCTCCCCGACGTCACGGAGATCCGGGGGATCCGCGCCGACCATCGGGGGCGGCTCATCGCCGTGCAGGGGATCGTCCGGAAGGCGACCGACGTCCGGCCGAAGATCACCGACGCGGCCTTCGAGTGCCAGCGCTGTGGGACCCTGACGCGGATCCCGCAGACGAGTGGCGAATTCCAGGAGCCCCACGAGTGTCAGGGCTGTGAACGCCAGGGACCGTTCCGGATCAACTTCGACCAGTCGGCGTTCGTCGACGCCCAGAAGATCCGGGTCCAGGAGTCGCCCGAGGGCCTGCGCGGGGGCGAGACCCCGCAGTCGATCGACGTCCACATCGAAGACGACGTCACCGGGAAGGTGACGGCCGGGGACCACGTCCGGGTGACCGGGATCCTCCACCTCGACCAGCAAGGGAGCGAGCGTGAGCGGTCGCCCGTCTTCGACATCTCCATGGAGGGCATGGCTGTCGAGATCGAGGACGAGCAGTTCGAGGACATGGACATCACGGACGCCGACGAGCAGCGCATCCTCGAGCTGGCGGCGGCCGACGACATCTACGACCGGATGGTCGGCGCGATCGCGCCGTCGATCTACGGCTACGACGACGAGAAGCTCGCGATGATTCTCCAGTTGTTCTCCGGCGTCACGAAACACCTGCCCGACGGCTCGCGGATCCGCGGCGATCTCCACATGCTCCTGATCGGGGATCCCGGAACTGGCAAATCGCAATTATTACAATATATCCGACATATTGCCCCGCGATCCGTGTACACCTCGGGGAAAGGGAGCAGTTCGGCCGGGCTCTGCGTCACGGGCGATACGCTGATTCACACGGCAAACGGATTCACGCCAATCAGGGACATCGCCGAACAGTACCATCCCACTCCGGTCGAGGCACGCTCGGCGGCGGCAGCGACTCACGACCTCTATTCGTTCGACCGAGACAAGGGCGCGATCGACAGTCGATCGAGTTCGCACATCTGGCGGTTTCCCGAGAAACCCTGTCGCCGTCTCGAAACTGCCCACGGCAAGGAACTCGAAGCGTCGGTCAACACGCCGGTCCTCGTGTGTGGTCCGGAGGGACTCGAGTGGCGAGAGATTTCACAGGTCCAATCGGGAGATCACGTCGCGGTCCCGAAGTACGACGATGTCAGCCGGAACCAGCCGTCGATTCGAGCGTTCGTCGAGTTCACCGACGAGAAGCTCAAACCCACCGACGACTCGGTGGAATTCCTCCGGCGGCGGCTCTGCCAGGAGTTCGGAACGCTCCGTGACGCAGCCGACGCCCTGAACCTGCCGGAGAATTTCATCTACGACTCCCTGTCGAACAGACACCTCCCCCAGGAGAGACTGGACACGATACTGGATGCGATCGACGCGAACCGTGGCGACATCGACATCGAGCGCGCGATGCTCCGTCACGGTCCCGGGATTCGACTCCCCGACGAATTCTCGGCCGAGTTGATGTATCTCATCGGGCTCGTATTCGGTGACGGCGACGTCATGGTTTCGCGTCGGGGTGAGAATCGGGGTCACGTCCGAATCTCCAACTCCAACGTCGACCTGCTCGAAGCGGCGGCCGACATCATCGAATCGACATTCGACAAGTCCGTCGCGGTCGAGTACCAAACAGACCGCGTTCCGTGCATTCGGCTCCATAGCGCCACCATTGCTCGGTTCTTCAGCAATCTCGGTGTCGAATCGCCCAAAGATGACGTCGCCTTGGACCCTCGGCTGACGACTGCGGAGCACGCGGATGCCTTCCTCCAGGGACTGTTCGATGCCGACGGGTCGGTGTCAGCACGGACTGACGGGGGCTCGAGTATCCAGTTCTCGACAATCAACGACGACCTCGCCCGGCAAGTCCAGTTGATGCTGGAGACCTACGGCGTTCGGGCTCGCCTCCGCGAGCGAGACCGTCGCGGTTCGGTTGAACTCGAGAGTGGGCACGAGATTCACTCGACCTCGGTCCAGACCCACCTGACCATTTACGGAAAGGACATCGACGCGTTTGCCGACGCGATCGGCTTCCGTTCCGCGGCGAAGGCCGAGGCATTGACCTCGATCGTCGGAGACACCGACCGCCGGGGCGAGCGGCTACCGGTGGGCGAGGCCCTGGTCCGGGCTGACGGGGGAAGAAGCGCGTATTACCCGAACCTTGTTCGGGGATCCGACCCGGACCGGAAGCGAGCCCGTGCAATTCTCGACGACAACGATCTCGGGCCGGTCGCGCAGGTGGTCGAAGAGGTGGCCGGTGCGGACCTGGTCTGGGACGAGGTCACGCGCGCGGTCGATACCGGACCGAAAGAGGTGTTCGATCTCACCGTTCCGGAGACCCACAACTTCGTTGGGAACGGGATTGTTACCCACAACACGGCTGCCGCGGTTCGCGACGACTTCGGCGACGGCCAACAGTGGACACTCGAGGCTGGCGCGCTCGTGCTAGCGGATATGGGTATTGCAGCCGTTGACGAACTAGATAAAATGGCAAGCGACGATCGTAGCGCCCTTCACCAGGGACTCGAGCAACAAGAGATCAGCATCTCGAAGGCCGGCATCAACGCCACGCTCAAAGCCCGCTGCTCACTGCTCGCCGCGGCCAACCCCAAGTACGGCCGCTTCGACCAGTACGAGCCCATCGGCGAGCAGATCGACCTCGAGCCGGCACTCATCTCGCGGTTCGACCTGATCTTCACCATCTCCGACGAACCCGACGCCGAGGAGGACGCCAACATGGCCGAGCACATCATCCGGACGAACTACGCGGGCGAGCTCCACACGCACCGGGAGGAGATCACGGACTCGCGACACGGCCAGGCCGACGTCGACGCCGTGACCGACACGGTCGCGCCGACCATCGACCCCGAGCTCCTTCGGAAGTACATCGCCTACGCGAAGCGCAACTGCTACCCCACGATGAGCGACGAGGCCAAAGAACGCATCCGGGACTTCTACGTCGATCTCCGGGCGCGTGGCGCCGACGAAGACGCGCCCGTCCCCGTGACGGCCCGGAAGCTTGAGGCCCTGGTCAGGCTGGCCGAGGCCAGCGCGCGCGTCCGGTTGTCGGATACCGTCGAGGCCGAAGACGCGGACCGGGCGACCGACATCGTCCTCGCGTGCCTGCGGGAGATCGGCATGGACCCGGAGACGGGACAGTTCGACGCTGACATCGTCGAGACGGGCACGTCGAAGAGCCAGCGTGATCGGATCCGCAGCCTGAAACACCTGATCAGCGAGATCGAGGACGAGTTCGACGAGGGTGCGCCGATCGAGGTCGTCGTCGAGCGCGCCGAGGAGTCCGGCATGGACCCCGACAAGGCCGAGCACGAGATCGAGCAACTCAAACAGAAGGGCGAGGTCTACGAGCCCCGCACGGACCACCTGCGGACGACCTGATGGACCGCATCTCCGCCCTGCGGAACATCGAGAACGCCCTCGGCGGCTTCGAGGCCGACGAACTCTCGCTGCCGGAACTCGAGCGCGAGGTCCGCGGAATCCTCCGGTCGTACGCGACCGATTTCGACGCCGACCTGCGTAGCTACCGCGCTGTCGGGGAGCCGGCTGCGGAGGGACTGGTCGTCCTCGCCGAGAGCCGCGCGGCTGCACGCGAGCGCCTCCGGGACGTGGTGGGCGTCGACGTCGCCTTCGAGGTCGAGCGACGAGAGACGTGACGCGTCGGGTCGCGTGGCCGTCCCTCGGGAACGAAGCCGACTGATGGTCGCTCGACGGGTGCGACTGCCATCAATGGGACGGGCACTGCGGGCCGATCGTCGCGAGCGGCCGCTCGCCCGTCCAGCGCTGACATATCTCTAGCCATGGCAGAGTGTGAATTTAAACGGGATGGCGGAGTGATTTATCCGGGGGAGGGATGCTACTCGTAATCGCCTACTCGCAGCCGGCTCGGCAGGCGCTCCGGAACCTGTGTCACGCCCACGAGCGGCTCGTCGTGGAGCGGTACGGCCGCGCCGTCCTCCTCTCGGCGACAGAACTTGCGGCCCTGCACGCGTTACGGCTTCGGGTGGAATTCGAGCCGGCGATCCAGGTCGAACAGACCAAGCCATTCAACGAGTACTCGGGAGTCAGAGCGACGGTCCGGGAAGCCGCCCACGCGTACGCCAACCGGGACCGACCCGAGACGCCGTACGCCAAGTTCGCGGCCGGGACCGACTACCCCGATCAGGGCGAGCTCGCGGGGCGAGAGTTGTGATCGTCACGGTGGGGGATCGCGTGCACAGCGACCGAGCGGTCGATCTGGACGTCGCGCCCCCACCGGCGCGGGTCGCCGAGGCCGTCAGAACCGGATCCGCGGAGACGGATGGGGGGTCGATCGAGGTCGTCGCGCGGTCGGCTGGAGCGCTCCACGCGCGCGTCGGCTGCATCGAGCCGGAGGTGGCACTCAGACCACGGACGGCACTCGCCGAGGCCGCTCGATCGCGGGGGTGGACGACCGTCCACGATCCCCAACTCGCCGCCGCCAGGCGACGGTTGTCGGCGACGACGGTCGAAACGCCGGAGACCGATCTCGACAGACACCGCCGGCGGATCGCCGAGACGCGTGCCGAAGCCGACACGCATCGCGAGCGCGTTGCGGAGGCCCGGGGCCGGGCACTGGCGAACGGCGGTGACGAACCGACCGGGACGGCGGGGCTCGAGGGAGCAATCCGCGAGCTCTCCGAAGTGGAAACGGCAGCCGCCGCCGCGCGGCAGGCCCACGAACACGCCCGTGACGAGATGTGGCGGCTCCGGGACCAACTCCGGCAGCGGTTACGCCTCGTGGACGAAGTCGGGCGGCTCGAACGCCGGGCTCGGGCGGCCCTCGTCGAACGGGCCAGTCCGGCGTACCGACGGGCTGTCGAAGCAGTCCCGGATGTGGGGCTGGCGAGAACCCCGTTCAACGCGCCGGATGACGCGATGGCGCTGGCCGTCGCCGCCGTCGGCTGCGTCGCTGCCCCCGTCGTCCTCGGGAGCGGGCGGTTCTCGGATGCCAAAAGCGCTGCTCGGTGGCTCCGGGCCCCCGTCATCCGTCTCGAACCTTAAGGGGGAATACGCGCCAGATGGGCCATGGCCACGCTTGCGTGCGAGCAGTTCGCGGCTGGCGGCATCGCCTTGATCGGGGTCCACCTGACGACGGCCGTCCAGGAACGGGTCACGATCGAACCCATGCACGATCCACCGGTCTGGCCGCCGCGGAGCCAAGGGGTCCCGGAATCCGGCTGGGACGACGGCACGTGGACAGGAATCGTCCGCCCTGGCAGTGACCGGGCCCTGGGGTACGCGACACCGGCCGACGTGGACGACCCGCCGGTCCGGATCACGGCAGCCGTTTCTGCGGACGAGACGGCCACCGAGACGGTCAGCACACGTGATGTCGTTCGGGCACTCGGCGCTCACAAACCGACGCGCGACGCCGTGCCAGTCCCCGAGGACCCGGTAGAAGATTCAGCAGCCGACGAGGAGGAGGGCGAGCTGCCGGATTTGGAGGGCATCGAAAACCGGCTCGACCGAGCCGAGGCGCTCGCTGACGCCGGGTCAGCCGATGCAATCGACGCAGCCGGCGGCCGGGCTGCCGTCCGAACCCTCGCCGAGCGGCTCGCGGCTGATCGGAGCGAACTCGAGGACCTCCGACGACGAACCGAACGCCTCGCCGAGCGGGCCAAACGGCTGGACGGATCCGTCTCAGCACTCGCCTCCAGCAAATGATCCTCGCGGTCACGGGGGGCAAAGGCGGCGTCGGGAAGTCGACAGTGGCGTTCAATCTGGCCGTGGAACTCGACGGCGTCGTGGTCGACGCCGACCTCGGGATGGCGGACCTTCCCGGCGGGCCGGGCCCCGACCTCCACGACGTCCTGGCCGGCCGGGCCACCGTCCGTGAGGCGGTTCGGGACGTCGACCCCGTCGCGATCGTCCCGTGTGGCCGGTCGCTTGCCGGGGCCCGGGCAGCCGATATCGCACGGCTACCTGCGGCGCTGGACCGCCTCTCCCGCCGCTACACGCCAGTCCTCGTCGACTGCCCGGCCGGGATGCGGAGCGATGCTGGCGTCCCGCTCGACGCCGCGACGGCCAGCCTCCTCGTCACACAGCCGCGTGAACCGGCCCTCGCAGCCGCACTCCGCGTCAGGGAACTCTCACGAGTCCTCGGGACGCCGCTCGCTGGTGTGGTGCTTAACCGGTGGCACGACGTGGATCCGGCGGTCGTCGCGAGAACGCTCGGGGCTCCCGTCACGCGACTGCCGGAATCCCCGGCACTCGCCCGCGCCCAGCGCGTCGGCATCCCCGTCGCACAGCTTGCCCCCGATTCAACGGCCGCCCGGCAGTTCGCTGCCCTCGCCGGCGACGTTCACTCGCTCCGGAGCGCCACGTAGGTCCGTCGCAACGTCACGGGCGTCACGTCGGCGACCCCAGCAGCCTCCTCCTGGGTCAGTTCGACGCCGCACTCGCGGGCCGCCGTATACAGGCACGCCGCGGCGACGCCGCATGGGTTGCGGCCGTTGTCGAGGCCGGCCTCGCGGGCCTCGTCGGCGAGTTCCACGGCCCGTCGTTCGACCCGCTGGGGGACGTCGAGCTTGCAGGCAAATCGGGGGAGAAACTCCCGGGGATGAATCGGCCCCGTGCGCAGCCCCAGCTCCCGATTCATGGCATCGTAGGCGACGTCCAACTCGCTACGATCGGCCCGCGTCGCGTCGGTGAGTTCCGCGAGCGAACGGGTCACCTCCGCAGTCCGGCAGGTCGCGTATATCGCCGCCGCGGCGAACCCCTCGATGGAGCGGCCCTGGAGCAGCCCGGCCGACTGGGCAGATTCGAACATAACGCAGGCGCGTTCCTGGACGTGTGCCGGGAGATCCAACGTCGCGACGATGCGACGGATCTCGGTGAAGCCGTACACACAGTTCCGCTCGACTTTCGTTCCGATCTGGGTGCGTTTGTGCTGTCGCCGAAGCCGTGCGACCCGACGCCGTTTGCGGCCCGTCAGCCGGGTCGACCGTCCAATCTCCGTCGACAGTCCACGGTCGTGTCGTGATCGTGTCAGCGGCGCGCCAGTCCGTTCGGGATTCGAGTCGTCGTCGGTGAACGAGCGCCACTCCGGCCCGGGGTCGATCGCGTGTTCGTCGACGACCAGCCCGCATTCCCCACAGACCGTCTCGCAGTCGTCGGCGTGGAGCTGTCCGGCACATTCCGGACACTCCGTGGTCGCAATCGCCATGAGTAGGCGTTCGGCTGGATCGCGGTTTAAACAACGGAACCCAGCACCGAATCAAAGCGAAATCGGGCGGTGAAACCTACCGGTAGCCGGTAGGTTTTCCGGTCGGCGTTTCATAATTTCCCGAATCCTTACGTGAAAGTTTATGGGGGCTGCAACTACAGTCTCCCCTGGGATGGGACTCGCGGAGATAGCGGACGGGGTGCACGTCACAGCCAAACAGCGCGAGCTCGGTGTGGCGACGGTAGACCGAACGGCAGCCTCGCTGTCCGAGCGGCTCGACCCGTACGCCGAGGATCTCCCGTGTGAGCCGACGGCCGCCGCACGGATCGTCGAGCGGTACGCGGCAGGTGGCAGCGTCGGCGACGCCGCGGCCAGTGCCGGCGTTCCGCCAGTTACTGCCGCAAAGACACTCCACCTGCTCGGAGAGTCCGTCTCGCCGCTCGGCCCCACCGGTCGCGCCGTCGTGACCGACTGGATCGACGGGAATCTCTCGCGGACGGAGGCGCTGTCCTTGACGCGCGCGTCGCCGGCCGAGTTCGCCCTTGCGGCCTTCATCGAGACGCACGACCCGTTGGCCGGGGCTCGCGATGCGGTCGACGGCGCCATCGACGCCGGCGAGTTGACCCAGCCGGTCCAGGACTCGCTGGGTGACGCCACCGCCGAGCCAGAACACCTGCGCTGACGACGGGCGGGCACCTGCCACGGCGAGCGGGGGTGACCAGGAGAGACGTTCGTGGCGAAACGTCGCGTGGCGGCGGTCAGCCACGATGAGGGCCTGCCAACTCGGTATCCGATTCAAACCGACTATTCTCGATCGTGCCCGCGGAATAACAACCGTTCAGACGGACACCAGTGCGTCCGCAATCGCCTCCCGGTACCCGTCCGGATCATACCCGAGGCGTCGGAGCCAGACGTCCTGATACGACGGGTGGAGGAGCGGCACGATCGTTCCGTCTAAGCCGGTTGCCCTGACCGGCTCGAGAACGACATCGAGAAACCCGTCGAGCTCGCGGTCGACGAGCGCGAAGATGGACGTGGTCGCGTGGCGACCAGTCGGGAGGACCACCCGTGGAGCCACTGTCTCGATCTCCTCGCGGAGGTACGGCCGGCAGTTCGCCTGCTCGGTCGTGGCCGGCTCGCGGGTACCACCGTTGCCGTCTCCCGGGAGACATTTGACGGCGTTCGTGAAGTACGCATCCTCGACGCCGACCGAGGCCATCAACCGCCGGATCCGCCGCCCCGAGTGTTGCGAGGTGTAGGCCATCCCGGTCCAATTGCCGCCTCGCCACCGATCGGCCGTCGGATCGCCGGTGCCGGGGGCCTCCCCAACGACGACGATCTCCGCGTCCAGGGGGCCATTTCCCCAGGCGATGCGCTCGCGGCATTCGACCAGGGCCGGACAGCGGCGGCAGTCCGCCGCGAGTGGATTCCGGTCGCTCTCGCCGGGAAACGCCACCATCGACCGGCCGTTACTGGTCGACGTCGACTGCCAGTTTGTCGCGGTGTGTCGATTCGAGTTTCTCCAGCTTCGGCGGGATCTGCATGCGACAGTACGGCTGGTTCGGATTCTTCTCGTAGTAGTCCTGGTGTTTCTCCTCGGCGCGCCAGAACGTATCCAGGGGCGCGATTTCGGTGACGATGTGGTCGTACTCCCCGCTGGCTTCGAGTTCCGCGACGTACGCCTCGACCGCCTCGCGCTGCGCCTCGTCGTGGCACAGGACGATCGACCGGTACTGGCTGCCGACGTCCGGGCCTTCGCGGTCTTTCGTCTCCGGGTTGTGGATCGAGAAGAAGACCTCGAGGAGGTCCTCGTAGCTGATCTCGTCGGTATCGTAGGTGAGCTGGACCACCTCCGCGTGCCCCGTCGTCCCCGAACAGACCTCGCGGTACGTCGGATTCTCGGTGTCCCCGCCGGCGTAGCCTGACACGACCGCCTCAACCCCTCGGACGCGCTCGAAGGCCGCCTCGACACACCAGAAGCACCCGCCGCCGAACGTTGCACGCGTAGTTGTCATCGGGTCGCGCTAGGCGGTGCGCGGGTAAAGCCGCTGGGGGAACGACGCCCGCACAACCGAGCCGCCTTTAATCCCGGACTCGGTTGGAACGAACATGAGCGACGACGCGGACGCCCCTCGATTCGGCGCGGTCGAGGAGCAGTACGACCCCGGTGCCGTCGAAGAGCGGGTCTTCGCCCACTGGGAGACGGTGTCCGCCTACGAGCGGACCGTCGAGCACCGCAGCGACGGCGAGCCGTACTTCTTCGTCGACGGACCGCCCTACACGTCCGGCGCGGCCCACATGGGGACGACGTGGAACAAGATTCTGAAAGACTGCTACATTCGGTACCTGCGCATGCAGGGGCACGACGTCTCCGACCGGCCGGGCTACGACATGCACGGCTTGCCCATCGAAACGCGCGTCGAGGAACAGCTGGGCTTCGAGAACAAGAAGGACATCGAGGCCTACGGCGAGGAAAACTTCATCGAGGCGTGCAAGGAGTACGCTCACGAGCAGCTCGAGGGGCTCCAAGCGGACTTCCAGTCGTTTGGCGTCTGGATGGACTGGGACGATCCGTACAAGACAGTCGACCCCTCCTACATGGAGGCGGCCTGGTGGGGATTCGCCCGCGCCCACGAACGCGGCCTCGTCGAGCAGGGCAAGCGCTCGATCTCCCAGTGTCCCCGCTGCGAGACGGCCATCGCGAACAACGAGGTCGAGTACGCGGACGTCGAGGATCCCTCGATCTACGTCACGTTCCCGCTGGTCGATCGCGAGGGCTCACTCGTCATTTGGACGACCACACCCTGGACCATCCCGGCGAACACCTTCGTCGCCGTCGACGAAGCGGGCCGTTACCTGGCTGTCGACGCACAGAAAGACGGCGACACCGACCGCCTCTACGTCGCCGAACCGAAGGTCGAGGCGGTGCTCGCGTCCGGTCGGTACGAGGACTACGAGGTCGTCGACGAGCTGACCGGCGCCGAGATGGTCGGCTGGGCCTACGAGCACCCGCTCGACGCCAACGTACCGGCAGCCCCGGACGGTGACGGTGCCCGCGAAGTCTACACCGCCGACTACGTCGAGACCGATGGCGAGGGGACCGGATTGGTCCACTCCGCGCCCGGCCACGGGGAAGTGGACTTCGAGCGGGGCCAGGAGCTCGGCCTCGGTGCCTTCTGCCCTGTCGGTCCCGATGGCGTGTTCGAGGACGCAGGTGGGGCCTACGCCGGCGAATTCGTCAAGGACGCGGACGCAACCATCATCGAGGACCTCGACGCCGCGGGTCACCTCCTCGCCGAGGAGACGACAACCCACAGCTACGGCCACTGCTGGCGCTGTGACACCGGCATCGTCCAGATCGTCACCGACCAGTGGTTCATCACCATCACCGAGATCAAGGACGAACTTCTCGCCAACATCGGCGACTCTGCGTGGTACCCGGCGTGGGCCCGCGACAACCGGTTCCGGGACTTCGTGGAAGACGCGCCCGACTGGAACGTCTCCCGCCAGCGCTACTGGGGCATCCCCATCCCCATCTGGATTCCCCAGCGGGACACGGACGGTGGGTCAGTCACCTGGTCCGGAGCGATGGATGACGCCATCGTAATCGGCGATCGCGAGACACTCGCCGAACGGGTCGACCAGGACATCGACCCGGCGAGCGTCGACCTCCACAAGGACACGGTAGACGAACTGACGATCACCGAGGACGGCCTCGTCTACGAGCGGGTCCCCGACGTCTTCGACGTCTGGCTCGATTCCTCCGTGGCGACCTGGGGGACCATCGACTTCCCCGAGGAACGCGAGGCGTTCGAGGACCTGTGGCCGGCCGACCTGATCCTCGAGGCCCACGACCAGACCCGAGGCTGGTTCTGGTCCCAACTGGGGATGGGCACCGCTGCAGTCGGCGACATCCCCTACGAGCGCGTGTTGATGCACGGCTTCGCCAACATGCCGGACGGGCGGAGCATGTCCAAGTCCAAGGACATCTTCATCGACCCCCACGAGGTCATCGACGAGTACGGCGTCGACCCCATGCGGCTGTTCCTGCTGTCCGTTTCGCCCCAGGGCGTGGACATGAACTTCTCGTGGGACGAGACGGCCGAGATGCAGCGCCGGCTCAACATCGTGTGGAACGTGGCGCGCTTCCCGTTGCCGTACATGCGGGCCGATGGCTTCGATCCGGACGCGGTGGCGCTGGCGGACGTCGCCGACGACCTCGAGACCGTCGACCGGTGGGTGCTCTCCAGACTCCAGACCGTCGAGACAGCGATGACCGACGCGATGGACGACTTCGAGAACGACGACGCGCTCGACGCGCTCCTGGAGTTCATCGTGGAAGACGTCTCGCGCTTCTACGTCCAGGTCGTTCGCGAGCGGATGTGGGAGGCGGCCGACTCGCCCTCGAAGCGGGCCGCGTACGCCACGCTGTACACGGTCCTCGAGGAGTCGATGGCGCTGCTTGCCCCGTTCGCCCCGTTCGTCGCGGAGGAGCTCTATGGCGTGCTGACTGGCGACGGCGGCCACCCGACCGTGCACATGGCCGACTGGCCCGACCCCGACGACGACTGGCACGACCCGACCCTTGAGGACGAGATTTCGATCGTCCGCGAGGTCGAGGTGGCCGGGTCCGCGGCGCGACAGCAGGCCGAGCGGTCGCTGCGGTGGCCCGTCGAGCGCGTCGTCGTCGCCACGCCTTCCGACCGCGTCGTCGAGGCCCTGGACGCCCGACGAGACCTGCTGGCCGACCGCCTCAACGCCCGGACAGTCAGGGTGCTCGGTCCCGACGAGACGTGGTCCGAGGTGGGTTTCGCCGCGGAGGCGGACATGAGCGAGCTCGGCCCGGCATTCGGTGACGACGCCGGCCGTATCATGTCGGCACTCAACGACGCGCGAATCGACCGCTGGGATCTGGATCTCCTCGAAGACGCAGTCACCGAGGCAACCGGCCTGGACGTCGAGTTCGACGAAGCGATGGTCGAGCCGGTGCAAGTCCTGCCAGATGGAGTGGCCCACACGGACTTCGTGGTCGACACGGAGGAGGGGGCCGAAACCGACGGTGCTGTCGGGCGCGTCTACGTCGACGCCCGGCTGACTGAGGCGCTCGAGAGCGAGGGCTACGCCCGGGAGGTGATCCGCCGGATACAGGAGATGCGCAAAGACCTCGACCTCGACATCGAGGAGACGATTCAGGTCGATCTCGCCGTAAATGACGATCGGGTCGCCGACCTGGTGCGCGAACACGAGGACCTGATCGCGGAGGAGGTCAGGGCGGCGGCGTTCGGCGCGGTCGCGGACGGGTACCGGAAGACG
Source organism: uncultured Halobacteriales archaeon (assembly GCA_964383875.1). Lineage (GTDB taxonomy): Archaea > Halobacteriota > Halobacteria > Halobacteriales > Haloarculaceae > CAYLJD01. Next base: position 25,398 of record CAYLJD010000013.1, on the reverse strand, counting down.
TGGGAGATCGAAGACGTTCCCGTGGAGATCGCGATTACGCCGACGAGCGAGGCGACAGCGGCTGGCTGACCTGGGCGCCTTCGAGGACGCCGGCCGTCGGAACGAGCAGCCCGCCGTCGTGGACCCACCCATTTACTGTGCCACCCGCGCTCAGCCCTTCCCATGGAGACGGTAGACCTCGACGACATCGACCGGTGTATTCTGTACTCACTCCAGGAAGACGCCCGGAACGTGTCCGCGAGCACGATCGCCGAACGGGTGGACGTATCCGCGAGAACGGTCAGAAACCGCATCGACCGGCTCGAAGACGCGGGTGTTATCCGGGGGTACCGACTCGACGTCAATTACGAGCGTGCGGGATACCAACTCCACACGATGGTCGTCTGCAGCGCCCCCATTTCGGGCCGAGAGGAGATCGCTCGGGCTGTTCTCGAGGTGCCTGGCGTCGTCGCGGTGAGGGAGATCATGACCGGGGACGAGAACCTCAACGTCGAAGTTGTCGGGACCGACGGCGACGATCTCAGCCGGATTACACGGGATCTGAACGACCTCGGACTCGAAATCAACGACGAGGACATCATCCGAAACGAATACTACGGGCCCTTCCACGAGTTCGACCACTTCGACGAGCGTGTCGATCGAGACACTGAGTGAGCCGCCCAGACCCGCGAATGGATCCCCGGTGGCGTCGTGGCGTGCCGACAATATAACACATATTCGATATTATTTCTCTATATAGTTTGGATGTCGCCCAGTATTGCCGATTCGGAAATGCATCGATTACTTTATTCCCATTCGGAATTAAGAGAGGTTCACACTTCCCGTTCCGCCGTGGCTTCGGCCGCTGCGTCGAACGGCGATCAATCGAATGCCCAGTAATCAACAACTCGGACACACCGACCCGGACCCAGCGAGTACACGCCACCTCGTCGTGCTGGGGGGCGGCCGACAGGGCCGGGCCCTCGCCGAGTCACTCGTCGACTCCGTCGACACAGTCACGTTGGTGTGCACCGACACCGATCCCGAGCGGGCGCCCGAAGGCGTCGACGTCCTGCCAGAGCGAGTCGCGAGCGCGACAGACGTCACTGCGATCGAGGACGTCGCGGGCCCGGTCGACGCCGTCGTCGCAACTGGGACCGATAGTGAGGCGCTCTTGGCCGGCTACCTGGCACGCCGCGAGTTGGATCCGGACATCGTCATCGCGACGATGACAGATCCAGCCCGGGACGCGGCGTTTTCCGCCACCGGGATCGAGCGTCTCGACGTTTCTACCGTCCTTGCAGACCACATCCGATCACGACTCGAGCAGGCACGGCGATAATGAACAGCCGACCACCCCACCCAGTGACAACCGACTGCCGAGTGACAGGACACCTCCACACCTGACAATGCCAAAGGGACTCGAACGCGACCTCGGACTGATTGCAGTCCTGGCGATCAGCATCGGCGCCATGGTCGGGAGCGGGATCTTCATTCTCCCCGGCCTGGCGATGGCGGAGGCAGGGCCGGCCGTCGTCGCCGCCTACCTCCTGGCCGGGATTATGGTGCTGCCAGCGGCACTGAGCAAGTCCGAAATGGCCACGGCAATGCCGGAGGCTGGCGGCACGTACATCTACATCGAACGCGGCATGGGCCCGTTGCTCGGTACCATTGCCGGCATCGGCACGTGGTTCTCCCTGTCGTTCAAAAGTGCCCTGGCACTCGTCGGCGGGATGCCGTACCTGGCCGTCCTCTTCGACATCCCACAGACGAGTGTAGCGCTCGTACTCTGTCTCGTGTTGATCCTCGTCAATGTGGGCGGGGCGAAACAGACCGGCCGGATGCAAGTCGCCATCGTTGTCGTGATGCTGGCCGCGATGGTGTGGTTCGTCGTCCAGAGTGCCCCCGCTACGGAGGCAGTCCGATTCGGCGGGTTCTTCGACGAGGGGGCGGGTGGGTTACTTGCTGCCACGGGGCTCGTCTTTGTATCCTACGCGGGCGTCACGAAAATCGCATCAGTGGCCGAGGAAGTCGAGAATCCGGAGCGAAACATCCCACTCGGCATTATCGGCTCGCTCGTCTTTACCACCCTCTTGTACGTGGCCATCGTCGCCATCGTCGTCGGGGCCGTGCCCGGACCCGAGTTACTCGACTCGTATACGCCGATGACCGACGTGGCGCAGATGACAATGGGGAACATCGGTGTCATCGCGATTGTGCTCGCGGCCGTGCTGGCGTTGCTCAGTACGGCAAACGCGGGCATCCTCTCATCGTCGCGATATCCGTTCGCGATGAGTCGTGACGCCCTCGCGCCCGACCTCTTCGAGTCGGTGAGTTCCCGGTTCAACACGCCGCGAAACGCCATCACGATCACGGGAATCTTGATGCTCGCCCTGATCGCCTTCGTCCCGATCCTCTCGATAGCCAAGCTGGCGAGTGCGTTCAAAATCCTCGTCTTCGCACTTGTCAACGCCGCGTTGATCGCCTTTCGCGAGGCCGATCTGGAGGACTACGACCCCGCGTTCGAGTCCCCCCTGTATCCGTGGACGCAACTGTTCGGCATCGGCGCCAGTGCCGTTCTCCTGACCCAGATGGGGGTGGTGCCGTTCGTCGGCGCCGGCGCACTCATCCTGTTAGGACTCGCGTGGTACGCACTGTTCGCTCGTTCCCGTATCGACCGCGAGGGGGCCGCCGCCGACGTCATCAGGCGATCGTTGGGTCGCGACGTCCTGGCGCGGACCCGAGCGGAACTCGACGCGCCGGGCGGCTACAAGGTCCTCGTTGCCATCCCGGCGGATGCCGACCGCACCCGCGAACGCCAACTGCTCGTGGCGGCCACCGCCGCCGCAGCCGGCCACGGCGGGAGTGTCTACGTCGTGCAGTTCGAGGAGGTGCCGGATCAGGTTCCGCTCGACCACGCGTCATCGGTCCGTCTGGACATCGACGACGCGTTCGAGGCCCGCACGGCCGACCTCGCCGCAGAATTCGACGTCGACATCGTGGCCGCCGAAGTCGTCTCGCACGACGTCAAACACGCGATCGTCAATCACGCCAGGCGCGACGGATCGGATCTGCTGCTCCTCGAACGCGATTCGACGCTGCTTGGCACGACGCTGCCGGCGAGCGGACTCGACTGGGTGGTCCGGCACGCCCCGTGCGATGTCCTACTCCTCGAGGGCGTTGGTGGCCCGGAGATATCCGACGTCGCCGTCGTCGCCGATCGAGGCACCTACGACCCGGCGAAAGTCAGCTTCGCCGACGACGTCGCCGCAGCAAGCGGCGGGACGGTCCACCTCCTCTATGCTGTCGCCGACTCGGCGCCGCCGGGCCAGCGCGAGACGATCGACGAGTACCTCGCCGAGCTCGCCGCCTCCTGCCGGAGTCCGGTCGAAACGGTCGTACGAAGTGCTGACGATTCGGGGCAATCCATCGACTCGATGGTCGACGGGATGGATCTCGTCGTCGTCGGTCCCCAGCAGAGTCCGTGGCGCCGTCGCCTCCTCGGCTGGTCGGACGAGACGCTCGTCGGTCCGCGTGACTCACTGGTGATCGAGATCCACGTCCGGAATGGCGACCGGTCCGGTATCCTCCGTCGGGTCGCTGAACGGGCGTTCTTCTGAGGGGAACGGACCCCAGCGCCCCGGTCCGCAACGGCTCCGAATCATGGCTGAAACGAGGGCGCTGTACACCGTCCTCAGTTCCCCCGACTGTGCCCGGGCTCTCCAGTCGAACCCGGACACGAGAGAACCGTACCACGCAGATTAACCTCCGGTCGGGCGTATCATCGAGTATGGGACTCTTCGACCGCCTGCGAATGGGGCTTGTATTGACACGAGACAGTCTCGGCGTACTCCGGCACAATCCCCGGCTGACCCTGTTCCCCATCGTCAGCGGCGTCGCCGGTCTGGGCTTTCTCGCCCTGTTCCTCGGCGTCACCTTCGGACTCACGCGGCTCGCCGCCGAGGGCGGTGCGGTCGTCGGCCTCTTCCTCGCGTATGTCGGGCTGACGTTCATCTCCTCGCTCTTCGCGGCGGGGCTCGTCCACCAGACGCGCGAGGTGTTTGCCGGCCGTGAGCCGTCGATGAAAGCCGGCCTCCGCGCTGCCTGGGAGCGAAAGTGGCCGCTGTTTGTCTGGTCGGTCATCGCCGGGACGATCGGCATCCTGATCAACGCGCTGGAGACCTCCGACTCGCGGATCGGCCAGATCGTCGGCGTGCTCTTCGGTGTCGCATGGACGCTGTTGACCTTCTTCATCATCCCCGTCATCGTCTTCGAGCGCACCTCCATCGTCGACTTGTTCCGGGAGAGCGCAGCGACGTTCAAAGCGACCTACGGCGAGACGCCGGTGAGCATGATCGGCGTCCAGGTGGTCGCGCTCGTCGTCGCGTTGCCGTTCGCCCTCCCCGGAATCGTCCTCATCCAGACGAGCCTCGTCGTCGTTGGGGTCGCCCTCATTGCCACGGGGGTCATCCTCGCGTTCATCGTCTCACAGACGCTCCAAGGCGTCGTCAAAACGACGCTGTACGTCTATGCCGAGGAGGGGACGAAACCAGCGGAGTTCGACGACGTCGATTTCAACTCACTTGGCGGGTAGGTCCCCATTGAGCGCGACGAGTTCCGACTCCCCCGAGGTGGGTGCGGGATCAACCCCCAAACGAGACGAGCCTCACCCGCGCCGGAACTGTATTCCCAGGATCCCCGCACTGACGACGAGCAGGCCGGCCAGCACCCAGAATGCCGCGGCGTAGCTCGCCAGGTCGGCGACGATACCGACGAAGCCCGGGCCGAGCGAACTCGCCGTCAGAAAGACCGCGCGAGCCGCACCGAGGTCGCCCCCCATGCGATCGGCGGGTGCCGCCTCCATGACGACCGCGTCGGTGATCGGAAACTGCGTTTTGTAGCCGGCGGCAGCGAGGATCGTCCCGGCGGCGACGGCGAGCACCGAATCCACCAGGAGGAGCAGGGCGACGCCGAACGCGCTGACGAGCAACATGGCAATGCTGACGCCGAGGCGGGGGAACCGGTCGGAGAGTTCGCCGGCGGCGGGCTTGATCAGGAGGCCGACGGCAAACAACAGCCCGAAGCTCGCACTGGCTGCCGGTTCGCTCAGGCCGCCCTCGACGAGCAACGCCGGCAGGAAGTTGGTCAGGCCGCCGACGACGAAGAAGAAGATGGCGTAGGCACCGAGAAGAATGCGTTGTGCGGGCGTGGCGACGATCCGCCGGGCGGTTGCGCGGGGAGCCATCTCGACACGGCGCAGTTCCAGCGACTCGCGAGTCCAGCGGAGAAACAGCACCGTGACGAGGCCCAGAAGTCCCGCCAGTGGGACGAAGGCAGCCTGCCAGACCGTCGTCTCGAGAACGACGACCGCGAGGCCGATGGCGGCCACGACGCCCCCGAGGTCGGTCCCGGCGGAGTAGATCCCGAGCGCGCGGCCCCGGCGGGCCGTAAACAGGTCGCCCAGCAGCGCCCGCGTCGGTGGGGTATAGAGCCCCTTGCCCACGCCGAAGGCCAGCATGGCGAGAACGAACAGCCAGACCGTGGTCGAGAGACCGAGGAGGACAAAGCTCCCCGTGATGGCGAGAAAGCCGGGGAGGATGAGCGTCGCGCGAGAGAGCGTATCCGAGTACGTTCCGCTCGGGTACTGCGTGACGGCATAGACGAGTCCGAAGGCCGTGAAGGTCAGTCCGATGGCCGCGTCCGAGAGTCCGAGTGAACTCCGGATGGCCGGCACGAGCGGTGGGAGGACGAACCGGCCACACTGGATCGTCGCCCAGCCGAGCGAGCAGACGACGAGCATCCGGGTCGGATAGTCCGTGTCCAAACGGCCGTCACGACCCTGCACGGGTGTCACGCCGACGGCTACGCCCTGGGGCCTTTCAAACCTCCTGAACCGGTTCAGCGGGTGTTCGATTCACAGAGCTTCGGCGATCGCCGGCGCCGCCGAGACCGCGGTGACGGCCCGCTCTATCGTGTCGGTGCCGTAGATGGCCTCGACGCCAGCCCGGGCCAGGCGAGTTCTGGCATCGCCGACCAGCATGGGGTGAACGCAGGCGACGAACGTTCGGGCGGCGTCGTGGTCACGGAGGACGTCGAGGGCCTCGCCGACGGTGGCCCCGGTCGCGACGATGTCGTCCGTCACGACCACGTCCCGGCCGGCAACGGCGGCGTCACTCGGCTCAATCTCGACCGTGTCACCCGACAGCCGCGTCTTCTCGAAGGCATCGACTGTGCCGGTTCCGTAGGCGTCCCGGACGGATTCGGCGACACCGATCGCGCCGTCGTCGGGCGCGAGGAAGACCGGGTCGGAGAGGTCGGCGGGTAGCGGCTCGGCGAGCCGCGGGGCCGCGTCGACAGCGGTGGCCGGGACCCCGAAGTACTCGCAGACCGACGGCTCGTGGGGGTTGACCGTGACGACGCGGTCAGTGCCGGTGGCAATCGCGCGGGCGACGGCCCGGGCCGAGAGCGGGTATCCCGGCGGGCTCTCGGTGGGCGTCATTCCCGGTGCCATCGGCTCGTCCTGCCTGGCGTAGCCGAGGTACGGGAGCACTGAGCGGACATCCGTCGCCCCGGCTTCGCGGACCGCGTCCTGTAGCTGAAGGACTTCGACGTGGGCGGCACTCGAGACCGTCGAGGCGACGATCGTCGCCCGGTCGGCGTCGAACCCCGGCACGGCCGCGAGCAGCTCGCCGTCCGGGAAGGTATCGTACTCGACCGACGCGAGCGGTTCGCCGGTCTCGGCGGCCAGCTCCGCGGCTAGCGCCTGGGAGGCCGATCCCGGCACGATCATGTGGAGGGGGTCACTCGCCGGGGCTAAAGCGCTTGCCGTTCCCGCCGCAGCTCAGCGGTCGAACGCGGGATCGCGGTCCTCGAGGAATGCCCGTGCCGCTTCGGTGGCATCCTCGCCGTCGCGGAGTTGATCGATGTACTCGCGCTCGCGCCGGTACTCCTTGAGGGGCCAGTCGGGTTGGCCGTCGATAGCCGACGCCTTCGCGGCCCGGACTGCCGCCGGACTGTTGTCGGCGATGGTACGGGCCAGCTCGCGGGCGCCGGTCCGGGGATCGTCCGTCAGTTCCGAGGCCAAGCCGAGGTCGTAGGCTCGCTCGGCATCGATCGCGTCCCCGGTGTAGGCCATTCGGCGGGCCACGCCGTCGGGGAGAACGCGCTTGAGCGGTCCCAGGCCACCGATGATCCCGACGTTGATCTCCGTGATGGCGAACGTCGCATCCGGGCCGACCACCCGGTCGTCACACAGTGACGCGAGAATCGCACCAGCCCCGATCGCCGGGCCGTCGATGGCGGCGATCACCGGCACCGGAAACTCGTAGATCGCTTGCAGGACGTCCATGTAAATCCGGGTTGCGTCCGCGGCCGACGGGCCGTCATCGGCCGTAAATTCAGTGACCTCGTGGCCACCCGAGAAGGTCCGATCGCCGCCCGTCTCGAGGACGAGTGCCAATTCGTCCGATTCGCGGGCAGCCGACAGCCGGGACTCCAAGGCCCGGAGATCCGCATAACGGAGGGCATTGACCGGCGGACGGGTGTATCGTAACACCCCGATCGATCCATCGACCGTGTAGGTGAGATCCGAATCCATCGACAATGGGGGTGTCGGGAGGCGACAATAAAAGTCCGGACGGGCCTGGTGGCAAGGCTCAAGCGTGCCAGGGTCGCATGCTCGCGAGTGAGCGGGAACGCCCACGTGACGGTGCCCGACGGGTGGTCCGAGACGGCCTTCGAGCGGGGCGTCTACGGTTCGGACGATCGAGCGGGACAGACAGCGATCCTCGAGAGCGATGACGCGACGATCGCGGTCGTACCAGTCCGCTACCGTCGCAAAAACGGCGAGCAGCGGATTCGGGCACTGACCGCGGACTGGAGAGAGCGGCGAGACGACCCGGCGGTGCCGCTCGGCGACGTCTCACCGATGACGGCCTTCGCGACGCGGGTCACGACCCGGCTTCGCGGACGGGAGCGGCAGGACAGCGTCTGCGTGGCCGCCGACGCTGACGACGTCTTCGCGGTCGCCGTCTGGCTGGCCCGCGCCGGTGACGCCGACGCCCTCCGCCGGCGGGTCGAGCGCCACGCCGGAACCGGCGTTCCGACGAGCGGTCACGCGGTCGTCGCTGACGACGACGTGCTTGGGGCATTCTTCGCCGACGAACCGCGCCGCTGCATCCTCACGGGCACAAAGACGCGAAGCCACCGGATCGAGGTACCCTACCGATACGTCGAAGTCCTCTCGGCCGATCGGCTTCGAGACCGCGACACCGTTAGGTTTCCCACGACGGTCCGTGGGCTCGTCGGGGTCGTCTCGCATGGCGCCTGGGAAGAGTTCGGGTTCGACGACATCGATTTCGGGACGGCTCTCGCGCGCGTCGAGGCGGGACGCTTCCGGCTAGATCCCGAGGTCGTCGAAATCGTCAGTGACGCCGACCCGGAGGCCTTCACACTGGCTGGACTGGGAGACGCAGTTGGCCAGAGCTGCGCTCACTGAGTCCTGACGAGTGGTGGTAACTACCGTCACACCGGCGGCTATCGGGCGGAAAATCACGGCACAGCGATGCTGACGACAGCCGGAATGCCGAGCGCCCGGGTTCGCCAGCCACCCTGGCCGTCTGCCGCAACCGCCGACTCAGCGTCAACGAGGAACGTCCCGTCGGCGGTGACCGCGTAGGTCGCTTCGCCGTACGCGACGTCGACAACAGTGTCCGCCGTGGGCAGAACGCACGGGACCCACCCATCCGAGCCGCGCTCGCGAAGGGTGCCGTCGGCGACGACGTGCGCCCGGGCACCCGCAGCCGCGACGACCGAGCACGGCTCGTGACGTTCGCCGGTCCACGCCCCGTTGGAACGACGGAAGAGACCGCCGTCCGTCGCGGCGTAGGGACCGATCGCGGCGACATCCCGGACGCCATCAAGCCCCAGCGCCGACAGATCGCTGTCCGTCACCCGATAGACCCCGGAATCCGCCGCGACGAAGTGCCCATCAATCGCGCGCACGTCCGAGATGGTGCCGATCTGCTGCCACGAATCACCCACAAGACGCGCCACGTGGCCGTCCGGGCCGGCCGCGAGTGGCGAGTGACCGATGCCGACCGCCAGCGCGGGACCGAAGCCCGTCGACTCGAACCCCTCCCGGGTCCCGACAAGGACGTCGTTCTCGGTCGCCACGAGCAGGCGCCCGTCGGCGCCGGCCACGTCACGCGCCGCGGACCGGTGAGAGAGTGAGACGCGGCCGACCTGATCACCGGAGACGGACACGCGCGTCACCCCGAGGTCACTCGCCAGGTAGGCGACCGTCGCGTCCCGGGATTCCGCGTAGACCCGCTTCTCGTCGAGCGCGCTGTCCGGTTGGCTCACGGTCCTCGTCGACGGTGGTCAATCGCCCCGGTCACAGCGCCTCCTTGTAGGCCTCGAGCGTCTCGTCGATGTGCTCGCGGGTGTGCGCGGCCGAGACGAACTGGCTCTCGAACTGGTTGGGCGTGAGGAAAATACCCCGCTCCGTCATGGCCGGCCAGAACAGCCGCTCCCAGCGGTCGGTCTCGGCGGTCCTGACGTCACCGCCGGACCGCGGCGGCCCGGCACCCTCCCGGGTGAAGACGACCTTGAACATGGAGTCCCGACCCACGACCGAATAGGCCGGCGCACGGTCGGCGACGATGTCGGTCAGCCCCGCGCGCAGTTCTGCGCCGAGTTCGTCGACGTGGGCCCAGACGTCGTGCTCGGCGGCGTAGCGAAGCGTCGCCAGCCCCGCCGCCATCGTGGCCGGATGGCCCGAGAACGTCCCGGACTGGAAGACCTCGCCCGCCGGGGTGAGGTGCTCCACGACCTCGGCGCGACCGCCGACCGCGCCGACCGAAAAGCCGCCGCCGACGACTTTGCCGAGGGTGGTGAGGTCCGGAGTGACGCCGAACACGCCCTGGGCACACTCGAGGCCCCCGACCCGAAAGCCCGTGATCACTTCGTCGAAGACGAGGAGGCTGTCGTGCTCGTCGGTGACTGCCCGGAGATGCTCGAGGTAGCCATCCACCGGACTGACGATCCCGGTATTGCCCAGCACCGGCTCGGTCAGCACGGCGGCGATGTCGTCGCCGTGGTCCGCGAAGACCCGATCGATGGCCGCTTCGTCGTTGAACGGAACGGCAATCGTGTGCTCGGCGAAGGTCGCCGGGATGCCCGGACTCGACGGGCGCGTTCCGGCCTCCGTCCCCTCGACGAGCGTCGACTCCTGGGCGCCGTGGTAGCCGCCGTCCATGACGACAATCGTGTCCCGACCGGTGTACCCGCGGGCGAGTCGGACGGCCGAGACGGTCGCCTCCGTGCCCGAGTTGACGAAGCGAACCATCTCGAGGCTCGGGACGTGTTCGACCACGAACTCGGCGAGTTCGACCTCGATGTCGGTGGGGGCGCCGTACATCGGCCCCGCGTCGACGTGTTGCTGGACCGCGGCCCGCACCGGTTCCGGCAGATCGTGGCCCAGCAAGAGTGGGCCGTAGCCCATCACGAAATCGAGGTAGCGGTTGCCGTCGGCGTCAATCACGTAGGGGCCGTCGCCGCGCTCGACGAAGAAGGGGTACGGGCGGATCGCCCGGACCGAGGAGTTGACGCCGCCGGGCATGACCGACAGCGCGCGATCGTAGAGGTCCCGGGACTGCTCGTGGTGCATAGCCGTAGCTTCGCGGTCGGTCCGAAAGAAGGTAACGCGTCGCGGCCGACCGACTCAGACCGCGTCGGTCCCGCGCTCGCCCGTCCGGATCTGGCGGGCCGATTCGACGGGCAGGACGAAGATCTTCCCGTCACCGGGCTCACCCGTCCGGGCGGCGTCGCCGATCGCCTCCACGACGTCCTCGGCGGGCACGTCGGCGACGACACACTCGACTTTGACCTTCTGGTGGAGGTCGAGGACGTACTCCTCGCCCCGCCACTGGCCGGTTTTGGCCGGCTGCGATCCGCGCCCGGAGACGCTCGTCACCGTGAGCGAGGGGGCGCCGACTTCGGCGAGGGCCTGCTTGACGTCGCCGAGCTTGTCCGGCCGGACGATCGCGACGACCATCTCGATCTCGCTTTCAGTCATCGGCGTGCACCTCCGAACCGTAGACGCCACCGTCCGTCCGGACGGTCGCGCCGCCCTCGGTGAGGGCGTCGCCGCCACGCTCGAACTCGGGGTAGGTCTCGACGCCGTGTTCGCTGGCGTCGAGCCCGTCGCGCTCGTGGTCCGGGCTGACCCGAGACTGTCCGATGGCTCGGAGGCCGCCGAAGACGGCCGCCGTCGCGAGCACAGTCCAACCGGCGATGACGACGACGCCGATGACCTGCGCGGCGAATGCCGTCCCGAGGCCGACGGGCAGTGAGACGGCCACGAACGGGTAGGCGAGTGCGCCCAGCACGCCCGCGCTCCCGTGGACCGGGAAGACCGCACAGACGTCGTCGATCTTCAGGCGCTTCTCGACGAATTCGAAGACGACCGGGAGCTGGGCGCCGGCGAGGGCGCCGACCAGCAGCGCGCCCCACCAGGTCGTCGTGTCGGGGATTGCGGTGATCCCGACCAGCCCCGCGAGGAGGCCGTTGGCGGTGTAGAGCGTGTCGACCTTGCCCGTTTTCAGGAGTGAAACGGCACTCGCCCCGATGGCGCCCATGCCCATCGCGAGCGTGGTCGTCATGGCGACGCGGCCCACGTACGAGAACGCGCCCAGCGTGAGCGCACCGCTCTCGTCGACCGCAAAGACCGAGGCGGCCGTGCCGACGTTGAACCCGTACCAGCCGAAGGCCAGGACGAGGGTGCCGAGCACCGCGAAGGTCAGCGAGTGTCCGGGGATGACGTTCGCCGTTCCGTCGTCGTCGTATCGGCCGATGCGCGGCCCGAGGACCCACGCTGCCGTGAGTCCCGCGATGCCGCCCATGCCGTGGACAATCATCCCGCCCGCGAAGTCTTTGAACCCGACGCCGAGGACGGTGGCAAGGAAGCCCCCGCCCCACGTCAGGCCCGTGACCACCGGGTAGATGACGCCGGCGAGCAGGATCGTGTACGTGACGTACGCACGGAGCTTGGCACGGCCAGCGACGGCCCCCGAGACAATAGTTGCGGCGGTCATCGCGAACACCGCGCCGAACAGCCAGGAGACCCAGCCGCCCGAACCGGCCGACAGGGTGTCGAACAGGCCGTAGGTCCCGCCGCCGCCAGACAGCGCGCCGACCATCGCCGACACGCCGGCCCCGACGAGGAAGAACACGACGACGCCGATCGACCACGTCAGCAGGTTCTTCGTCAGTTGGTTCGCCACGTTCTTCGCGCGCACTTGCCCCGACTCCAGCATCGCGAAGCCGGCGTGCATGAAGAAGATCAGGAACGTTACGACGAGGACCCACAGGAGGTTGACGCCCTCTGCGAGGACTGCGGGATCGACTTGAAGTGGTACCGTACTCATATTGGATTTTGCTCTTGTATGGTTTTTTCTGTATTCGAGTTGTATTCGTTCAGCTATTCACCGATTTTGCAGTCGTTTGGGTTTCGATTCACGTTGCCACGTAGAGAAATCCGAGTGTATAAGGGTTGGCTTTACGATCCTGCAAATATTCAGTATTGGGTGGACATACGCCCGCTATGAGACAGAATATAATCTATATAAGGACAGTGTCCGTCCAAAAAATGACCGTCTGCAGTGTCGGAACTGGGTGATCGTACGCCCAGCTATCGGGCTGGCGCCGGCCGACGTCGCTAGAGACGCCGCGCGACGTCTTCCGCGAAATAGGTTAGAATCAGGTCGGCGCCAGCGCGTTTGATCGACAGGAGTGACTCGTGAGCGACGGCCTCCAGATCCAGCCAGCCCTTCTCGGCAGCTGCGGTGAGCATCGCGTACTCCCCGCTGACGTTGTAGGCCGCGACCGGGTGGTCGAACTCGCGGCGGACCGCACTCACGACGTCGAGGTACGGAAGCGCCGGCTTGACCATCAGGACGTCCGCACCCTGCTCAACATCCAGGGCGACCTCCCGGAGGGCTTCCCGGCCGTTGGCCGGATCCATCTGGTAGTGGCGCCGGTCGCCGAACGCCGGCGCGCCATCGGCGGCGTCACGGAACGGGCCGTAGAAGGACGATTCGTATTTGGCAGCGTAGCTCATGATCGGCACGTCGGCGTAGTCGGCCGCGTCGAGCGCTCCCCGAATGGCGCCAACCATCCCGTCGATCATGCCCGACGGCGCCACCATGTCTGCGCCGGCCTCGGCGTGGGAGACCGCGATCTTCTCCAGCAGGTCGAGCGTCTCGTCGTTTTTGATAGTCTGCTCTGGATCGGTCTCGGCGTCCGGCTCGATGACGCCGCAGTGCCCGTGGCTGGTGTACTCACAGAGGCAGACGTCGGTGATGACGTACGCGTCTGTCTCTGCGGCGATCCGGCGGACGGCCGCCTGGACGACGCCATCGCTCGCCCATGCGCGGGTACCACGCTCGTCTTTCGACTCGGGCACGCCGAACACGATGACGGCGCCGACACCAGTCTCCGTGATTTCCCGGACGCGTCGGACGGCGCCATCGATCGGCACCCGGGAGTGGCCGGGCATCGACCCGATGGGCACCCGCTCGTCGGCGGTCGCGTCGACGAAGATCGGGGCGATCAAGTCGTCGGCCGAGAGGTCAACCTCGGCGACCATGCCCCGCACGCCGTCGGCCCGCAATCGCCGCGGACGATGCGTGGGATCCATGGATGCGGCTTGTCACGCGGGTGCCAAAGCCGTGTCGTTCCACACGAGCAGTGGTCTCCGTAGCCGCTGTCGGAACGGCTTTGGCAGGGACGCCCGAGTCTCCGACTGTGGCCCGTCGCACCCAGCTACGGCAAGTGATCGGCGTGTCCCGCCGTCGCCTCGCTGGGGCGCTCGTTCTGACGACGCTGGCGGCCGTCGTCGTCTTCGTGACGCTCGCCGGCGACCTTCTCGCGATCCCGGTCGGCGCCTCGGCCGCCGCCCGGGACCTCCTCCAGCGATACGGCCTGGTGGCGCTGTTCGGCGTCTTCGTCGTCGAGGGGGCAATGCTCCTGTACATCGCCCCGAGCGAGAGTCTGGTGCCCGCAGCGCTCGTCGTCCTCGGCGATTCGCCGGGCACGATCGTCGCAATCCTCGTGGTCTCCGTCGTGGGGGCGACCGTGGGGCAAGTCACCCTGTTCGTCCTCGTGCGCCGGGCTGGGAGAGAATACGTGCTCGAGCGGCGCTGGCTCGGCGTGAGTGACGCCCAACTCTCCCGGTTCGATACCTGGTTCGAACGGTGGGGGCCGCTCGCCGTGCCCGTCTCGAACACCATGCTGTTCGTCCGCGGTATGCTCACGTTCCCGGCCGGCCTCTCGGACATGGACCTCAGGACCTTCGCCGTGCTCTCGGCCCTCGGCACACTGTGCTTCGAGGCCATTCTCGCGGCACTCACACTCGGGGTGCTGGGCTGGCTGGGGTGAGCGGGCATGGAGTCGAGCGCACGCTCCATGCCTTGGAATGTCGGCATCGGCATCGATCGGCGATCGACTACCCGCTTGGCGTGATCCCGGGCAACGCACAGCCCCGAAACGGGTCGGACTGACACCACGCTGGCGGCGGTGGATCGACTCGGTGAGGATCCCGGCCCGGTCTACTCAGGCAGCGGCAGCTGGGTCCGCGTCGCCGTCGATTGCCTCGACGAGCAGCTCCGTGATGTCGGTGACCTCCAGATCGTCCTCGTAGCCACCGGTTTTCCGGCCGTCCTCGAACATCGTGACACACATCGGGCAGGCGACCACGAACCGTTCGACGTCCCCGCCGTCGGTGTCCTCGACCGCCTCCCTGAGGCGCTCCTCGCTCGGCTTGGGGTCCTCGTCGAAGTCCATCCAAAGGCCGCCTCCACCGCCCCCGCAGCAGAAGCTGTTCGAGCGGTTGCGCGGCATCTCCTGGAGGTCGACCCCGGTCTCGCGAACGAGAGCCCGGGGCGCTTCGAACACCTCGTTGTACCGACCGAGGTGACAGGGATCGTGGTACGTGACCGTCTCCGAGAGGGTCGCTGGCACCGACAACGTCCCGGCCTCGACGAGGTGCTCGACGACCTGTGTGTAGTGGGCGACGTCGTCGGCGGTCCAGTCACAGGCCTCGAACTCCGGATATTCGTTTTTGAACGTGTTGAACGCGTGGGGGTCCGTGGTCACGATCGTCTCGAACTCGCAGTCACCGATGGCGCTCGCGTTGTCTTCGACGAGCATCTCGTAGAGTCCCTCCTCGCCGACGCGACGGACGTCGTTCCCAGAGGTTTGCTCGTCCTCGTAGAGGATGCCGTAGTCCACGTCGGCATGCTCGAAGAGGCGCGCCAGTGACCGGGCCACGGCGCGGTTGCGCTCGTCGTAGCTGGGATAGTCGCCGACGTACCATAGGTACTCGACGGGCTCGTCACGGGCGTCGGGGACCGTGAAGTCGAGGTCGTCGGTCCAGTCCGGACGGGCGCGGTCGGGATCTCCAAAGGTATTGCCCTGCTGGAACACGTTCATCATCGTGTCCTGGACGGTGGCATCCATCTCGCCGGACTCCGTCAGCCGCCGGTTCATCTCCGTGAACTGGGTGACGTGCTCGATCTCGACGGGGCAGGCGTCGACGCACGCCAGACAGGACAGGCAGGACTCCATCGTCCGCGCGTCGATGACGCTCGTCCCCCCATCGGTGACGATCGGGACTTCCTCAGTTCGACCGGCGTCCAGGTCCTGCCGGTAGGTCTTGAGGTCGAGAATGACGTCCCGTGGGTCGAGCGGCCGGCCCGCTGCCTTCGCGGGACAGACCGCCGAACACCGCCCACACTTCGTGCAGGCGTCGTGGTCAAGCAGCTGCTTCCAGGAGAAGTCGTCGATCGCAGAGGGACCGATCTCCTCGGGGTCGGCGTCCGGCGGGACGCCCGGCAGCCTGACGCCCGCCTGCGCGTCCCGAGTGACGACGTTGGCAAACGACGACAGCATGTGGAAGGGCTTGGCGTAGGGAATCCACGCGACGAACCAGAGGGCGAGCAACGCGTGGGACCACCACGCGATCGGATACACTGCGCGAGCCGCCTCGGCAGTCGTGCCGAGGGACGCGAGGACGAGGGCCACGAAGTAGCCGACGAAGCTGACACCCTCGTAGGCCGGCATGTTCTGCCCGAGAATTCGGATCCCTTCGGTGAGGAACCCGCCGAGACCGAGCAGGAACAGCGACCATACCAACAGGGCGTCTTCACGGCTCGTGTGCACGCCCCAGAGCCGTTCGTTCTCCCGAATGTACCGGCGGTAGATGGCCACACCGAGGCCGATGACGAACAGCAGCCCGAGCGCGTCTGCGATCAGCGAGTACGACAGGTAGAAGTCACCGACCCAGAAGGAGTCGCCAGTCAGCGGTCGGTAGATGTCCATATCCACGAACAGAATGCCCGTGGCGATGAGGAGCGTCAGAAACCCCCAGAAGATGAACGTGTGCATCAGGCCGCCGACGAAATCGCGGTCGAACTGTTTTTCGTTCGTGACGACGATCTTGGCTGCCGACACGACTCGGGAAGGCAGGTCGTCCAGCCGTGCCGTCGGGTCGTCGCTCCCGCGACGGTACCTAGTGACGCGGCTGTAGATGCCATAGAGCAACACCAGGACGGCCAGCGACGTGAGGACGTAGAAGACCGCCTTTCCCACGGGACCGATCTGCCAGAGTGTCGGACGCGTGATGCCGTCCGCCTGCAGGACCACCATCTTGTGGGTGGGCTCAGGCGACGAGTATAAGCCTTGCTCAACGCCGGAAGCGGAAAGTCACCGGTCGGTGTCCGTCCGACCGGAAGACAAGGTTTATACTCCTTTGGGCGTGCGTTCCCGGCCGATGGACGACAAGACGGCTGAACTCCGGGACATCTTCCTCGATGTGGCCGACGAGGAGACGGTCACCGAGTCCCAGGCCGAATCCCGCGGATCGCTTGCCGGCGATCGGCCGCCGGTCGACGACCGGCTCGTCGACGTCGTCGAGCGCATGCGTGAGCGATTTGCATTCGAGACTGAGCTCGACGACGACACGTACGCCGCCATCGTCCGCCGGTACTACGACGACCAGTCCGACGCAGCCATCGCGGCGGCCATTGATCTCGACCCGGACACGGTGTTTGCGGCCCGTGCTGATCTCCACCTCGTCCAGGAGTCCGATGGCGGCCGGGTCGATCTCGCAGCCCTTCGCGAACGTATCGGCGACGGGGAGGACCCCCGTGCGGCCGCCGCCACACTCGGCCTCGACGACGCGACGGCGGATCGGGCCACCGCGGTCGTCCGCGCCCAAGACCGGTCACGGCGGGTCAGCCACCGCTACCGGAGCGAATTCGAGGAGATTCTCACGGACGCCGACATGGCCGTTCGGCTCACCGCGAGCGTCCACGAGGACGGGCTCGCGGACGCCACCGACGACATGGAGACCGACGTCCAGTTCTGAAGGTTCAAATTGGAAGCCGCGGCCACCCCAGGTCGTGCTCACCTTCCGCGAGGTCGAAACCGCCGCGTACTGCCCCCGCAAACTGTACTACCGCCAGAAAGACAGTGACGACCGGCCGCCGCCGACTGCCGTCGAGGCGGTACGGGACCTGGCGTTTCACTACCCGCGGCTCCTGGACGATGTCGAAGCGCTCGAAGAGGCGCCCATCGCTGTCACGCCGACCCAGTATCGCTCGCGGCTCGGGCGGGCGAAAGCACGGTTCGACGCCTGGGAGACGCTCTGTGATCCCGACGGTCGAGACGTCCGCCTCGCAAGCGGGACATGCCGCGGCGTGGCCCACAAGCTGCTGGCCGGGCCATCGGTGTCGCTGGTCTTCACCGGACAGCCGCCGGATCGGGGCGTCTGGCACCCCCAGAGCGTCCGGCTGGTCGCCGCGGCACGTGCACTCGCCAGCCAGCGTGACGCCCACGTCGACCGAGTCTACGCCGAGTATCCGGCCTACGGCGTCGTCCGTGCCGTGGACGTGAATCGGCGCCGCCTCGGTGCCTACCGGGCGGCCGTCCGGACCGCCCGGGCAATCGACGGCCCACCCGCCCGGACGGACGAGCGCTCGAAATGTGCAGCCTGCGAATACCGGGAGCGCTGCGGCGTCCGCACCAGATCGCTCCGGACGGTGCTCTCCGGCTAGGCCGGATTCGCGGCCAACCAGTCGGCCACCTCGTCGGCCATCGCTCCTCGCCGGATGATCTCGTCGGCAGTGACGTCGACGACCGTCGATCCGCCGCCGGGCGTCTCCCCACCATCGAGGACGACTGCGGCGGCGTCGCGAATGGCCGCGTCGAGATCGGCGAGTCGCCGGGCACTCTGGTCGCCACTCACGTTCGCACTCGTGGCAGTAACCGGCGAAACGCGTGCGAGGAGGTTCTGGGCGATCGGGTGGTCGGGGACGCGAACCCCAACCCGGTCGCGGCCGCCCGTGAGAGACTCGGGCACCACAGATTGCCGCTCGACGACGACGGTGATGGGCCCTGGCAGGAATGCCCGCATGAACCGCCGTTCGCGGTCGGTCGTGGTCACGTATCCGGCGGCGGCTGCGAGCGTCGGGACGGCGAACGAGATTGGCTCCGTCCGCGGCCGATCCTTGGCCACGAAGACACGCTCGATCGCGTCAGGGTCCAAGGCGTCCGCACCCAGGCCGTAGACGGTTTCCGTCGGGTAGACGACGAGCCCACCCTGGATAATCGCCCGTGCGGCCTGCTGGAGACGGTCGGCCATCAGGAAACTCGGTCGATGGCCGTCTCGACGGCGTCGTAGTCCGGAAAGTCCGGCCACTCGCGGGCCGCCCAGGCGTATTCGACCCGTCGGTCCGTGTCGATCACGAAGACTGCCGGCCGCGGCTCCGCGATGCCGGCCATGCCGTCGAGGTCGTGGACGACACCGTAGGCCTCGGCCACCCCGTTTGCGGGATCGGCGAAGAGCTGGTGGTCGATGCCGCGTTCCGCGATGAGTGTCTCGTGCTCGTAGGGCGTCGACACCGAGAGGCCGACGACCGTGCCGTCACGGTCGCTCCAGCCGCGGTCGCGGATCTCGTTCCAGATGTAGGTCGCGGGGAACGCGCCGTCCATCGTGTAGAAGACGAGCACGACCGGGCCGTCCGCGAGAAGATCCGACAGCGCGACGTCCTCCCAGAATTCGTCGTTGACGAGCGGCCGCTCGAAGTCGGGGGCCGTCTCACCCGCATCGACGTGGTTGGCCGGCCCGAGGTCGACGACCTCGAACGGCAGGTCCACTATGCTCCCTCCCCAGCGGCGGCAGCTGTTGCGGGCGCGTCGGCCCCGTACGTGTGCTCGAGGTACGTGACGATGTTGGCACTCTCGGCCATCGTGACTCCGGTGTTCGCGTCCTCGATAACCGGCACCGTCCGGACGCCGGACACGCGCTTGACGACGGTCCGATCACTGTGCATCGGCTCGACAAACCGCGACCGGTAGTCGAGGTCGTACTCCTCCAAGACGCGGACGACTCGCTCGCAAAACGGGCAGGCCTGGAGGCGGTACAGGGTGATCGCGGGTTCTGACATGCTGTCACGTTGGTCGGCCGGCCCGGTAAGCATGTCGCCAACGCGCCAGTCTCGCACACACGCGTCCGGGGCTGAAATGCCACCTGTTTGTACCATGATAACGCTTAATCCGGGGGACCGAGTACGTGCGACGGCAATGGGCGCGTTCGTCCCCGCGACGGTCACTGTCGATCAGGGCATCCTGGCGGTTGACATCCTCGGAGTGACCATCTCGGAGACGATCTTCTTCGGCGTCGGCATCGTCGTGTTGATCGTGCTCCTCGGTCTCTCTGCGTTTTTCTCCTCGTCGGAGATCGCGATGTTCTCGCTGGCGGCCCACCGCGTGGAAGCCCTGCGTGAAGAGGGCGTCCGGGGATCGAGGACGTTGGACGCCCTCAAACGCGATCCGCACCGGCTGCTCGTCACGATCCTCGTCGGCAACAACCTCGTCAATATCGCGATGTCCTCCATCGCGACTGGTCTGCTGGCGTTCTACCTGGGCAATCAGGGGCAGGCCGTCGTGATCGCGACCATCGCCATCACCGCGCTCGTGCTCCTGTTCGGGGAGAGCGCCCCCAAGTCCTACGCCGTCGAGAACACCGAGTCGTGGGCGTTGCGCATCGCCCGGCCACTCAAGCTCGCGGAACTCGTGTTGCTGCCGCTGGTTGCCGTCTTCGACTACCTCACCCGCGTCGTGAACATGGTCACCGGCGGGCGGTCGGCGATCGAGACCTCCTACGTCACGCGCCAGGAGATCCGCGACATGATCGAGACCGGAGAGCGCGAGGGGGTACTCGAGGAGGACGAGCGGGAGATGCTCCAGCGCACCCTCCGGTTCAACCGGACCATCGCCAAGGAGATCATGACACCGCGCCTCGACATGACGGCCGTGCCAGTCGAGGCCACGATCGAGGAGGCGATCGAGACGTGCGTCCGGAGCGGCCACACGCGCCTCCCGGTCTACGAGGGGAGTCTCGACAACGTCATCGGGGTGGTCAACATCCGCGAACTGGTCCGCGAGTACCAGTATGGCGAAGGCGATGACGAGGTGGACCTCGGCGACGTGATCGAGCCCACGCTGCACGTTCCCGAGTCCAAGAACGTGGACGAACTGCTGCGGGAGATGCGCGAGGAGCGTCTCCACATCGTGATCGTCATCGACGAGTTTGGGACGACCGAGGGACTCGTGACGATCGAGGATCTCACTGAGGAGATCGTCGGGGAGATTCTCGAAGGCGAAGAGGAAGTCCCGATCGAACTCGTCGACGACGACACCGCCCTCGTCAAGGGCGAGGTCAACATCGACGAGGTCAACGAACGGCTCGGGATCGACCTGCCAGAGGGTGAGGAGTTCGAGACGATCGCCGGGTTCATCTTCAACCGCGCCGGCCGGCTGGTCGAGCAGGGGGAGGTCATCGATTTCGACGGCCTCGAGATCCGCGTCGAGCAAGTCGAGAACACGCGCATCCTCAAGGCGCGGATTACCGGATTCGAGGACGTCACCGAGGGCGATGCCGAACCCGACGAAGCCACCGTCGAGTGAGCGCTAGAGGAACGCCTGGATGGTGACCACGCCGGCGAACCCGATTCCGAGTGCCACCACGAAGGAGCCGATCCAGGCGAGGACCGTGTACCCCATCTTCGGGCCCGAGACCGCCCCACCGCCGGCGGCGTAGCCACTGCCGACGATGGCGGAGACGACGATCTCGTTGAACGAGACGGGGATACCGAACGCCACAGCGATCTGGGCGATGACGAACGACGGGATCAGCGCGGCGATCGAGCGACGGGGACCGAGCGAGGAGTAGTCCTGGGAGAGGGCCTTGATCATCCGTGGGGCCCCGGTCCAGGAGCCGATCAACAACCCGAACCCGCCGCCGAGCAAGAGCACAAACAGCGGCACCTCGACCGTGTCGAGGAGCGGGACCAGCGGCCCCAGGGCGAGGCCCACCTGGCTCCCGCCTGCCGAAAAGGCCACGAGGGCGCCAAGCCCGAGGAGGAAGTGGCGCTGTCCGGCGACGGCGTCCCGACGCACGTCGACGGCGACCACGCCAGTCACGAGCGCCGCGATGGCGAACGAAACCACAATCCCGAGCAGGAGCCCCCCGTGCGTCGCGGCCGTTTCCGCCAGCGAGGCCTGGACGTCCGCCGGGCCGAGAAAGACAAACCGGATGTTCGCGATGACCAGCCCGACGGCGCCACCCAGGAGCGGGACGGCGTACCGTTCGGCCACCTCTTCCATCCTGAGGAGGCGCGCGGTGAGGAACGCGGTGCCCCCACCGACGAAAGGGGTCGCGAGCCACAACGCCCCGATCTGGGCGTACTTGTCCCAGGCGGGGCCCCCACCGACGGCCAGCCCCACGCCAATGACGGCCCCCGTGACGGTGAAGGCCGTGGCGATCGGATACCCGGCGAAGACGCCCAGCGCAACAAGTGTCGCCGCCGTCACGAGGCCGACGGTGGCCGCGGTCGGCGAGAGGGTCACGCCGCGCACCAGCTCCCGCCCGACAGCGTTGGTGACGTTGGCGCCTTGCGCGACGGCACCGAGAAGGCCGAGTATGCCCACCAGGAAGCCGGCCCGGAGAATCGAGATGGCGTTGGCCCCCACGGCTGGCGCAAACGGGGTCGATCCAGAGGAACCAGCACCGATGGCCCAAGCCATGAACAGGCTCGCGAGCCCGGCGACGACGAGCGTCGCGAGCGCTCCGGTCACGGCCATAGCCTGACCCCGCTTCCCGGCCCCCTCCTATTAGCCTTTACGTCGTCTTCTCGTCAAGTTCCGGTCCGTCACTGGGCTCGCGTTCCCGAGCGCTCACCTCGACGCCTTCGGCAGCCTCAGCGGTCTGCGTCTCTTTCGGGGCCGAGACGTGCCAGCGGTCGACGTCCTCGAACGCGGAAAGTTGATTCGAGACGTGGATCTTCAGGTCGTCGTCGGTGATGTTGACCTCGAAGACGTAATCGGGACCCTCCTCGCCGCTCACGCGTCTGAGGTTGGCACTGATCAACTCGTTGTCGAAGTAGTAGGGGGCGATTCGGGTCATGACGTTCCGGTAGACGGCGTCCTCGACAGTCCGGATCGCCTTGCGACCCGCAGAGTCGGCCGCACGGGTCACGTAATCGATACTCTCGCCCCACTTGTCGACCGCCTCGTCGGGATCGTCGCCGATCTTCTCGTAGGCCTCGCCGAGTTTCTCGCCTGCCGTTTGCAAGTCCTCGTCGGGCGCCTTGCCCTCTTTCTCGCCCCAGCCCTCATCCACACTCGCCTGGGCCGCGGTCTTTTCGCTCACGTCGTCGTCCAGACGCTCATCGGTCTTCGGCCGCCACGCGTCGAACTCATGGAGGGCCGCTTCGTCGACGGTGACGTCCTCGCGCTCCGCGACGTCTCGCAGTGCGCGAACGAGGCGCTCCCCGTGCTCGACAACGTCGACCCATCCGCCGCGAACCTTGAATCCGGATACGCTCTCTTCCATCGGTAGATTCCGTCAAGTCGTGATCGGCGCAGAGCAGCCTCTGTTTCGTGTGGACCAGGTATCGTGTCCACCCGAATAAGCCTTGTCGCCGCGAGTCCGGCCAGCCACGAACAGGATCGGCGTCACGTAACCCGACCCTCACCTCCGCGTCCACTGGAGAGATATCGGGAGTGGCGGGTCGGTGAACACCCTCGCGTTTCAGGTGGAGAATACAAGAGGGCGGGCTCCTCTCTGTCCACACGAACCGCGGCGAGAGTGATTGGCCGAGAGGTTCCACCCGAAATTCCACGGTCGCCGACTCGCGCGGGAGCCGTCACCCCTCGGCACTGTCTGACACCTGGGCCCGGCCCCCCGTCGCACTCCTGACCCGGTCCAACAGCGCCTCGGCTTGGCTCGCTGGAACGGTGACGTCGAAGGTTACCGCCTCCCGGTATGTCGCGTCGAACTGGGCCGTGGCACTCTCCAAGATGCCCCTGACCGTGCCGGAGTCGTCGTAGTCGACCCGGATCGAATACGCTGTCCGCGGCTCCCGTTCCGCCGTGCCCGCGTCGGCGACGGCCTCGTTGACGCTCCGTCCGTACGCTCGCGACAGCCCGCCGACACCGAGGTCAGTCCCGCCGTAGTACCGGACCACGACGGCGACCACGTTCTCGAGCGCCTCGCCCTGGAGGACATTCAGGGCCGGCTTGCCGGCGGAGCCGGACGGCTCGCCTTCGTCGCTCGCATACTCCCGGAGTGGGTCCGCGCGCACCCGGTAAGCCGGGACCACGTGCGTCGCATCCGGGTGAGCGTCGCGCACCGCCGCGACGATCTCCTCGGCTGGTTCCACCGTGGACGCCGGGGCGACGAGGCCGATGAACCGGGAGCCCCGGATCGAGAACGCCGCCTCGCCCCGGCCGGCCACCGTCCGGTACGTCATGGCTCGCTCATCGAGGCCGCGGACTAAGGGCTCGTCGCCTCCGAGTATCACCTGGATTCTGATCGCTGGCCACCGTTCTGTGTCTCGTCGCGGGAGAGCGGTCTGCAGCCGGACCACGCGGGGCCGGACACTTACTCGAGCTCGATCCGGCGGACAAACGGAAGGGCGCGTACCTCGTTCAGCAGGTCCCCCGGCAGCTGGCCATCAGTGATGACGTACAGCCGTGGTTCGTCTGAGAACTCCGGATCGTCACTGATGACTTGGCGGATCGAGATCTCGCGGTCGGCAATCAGCTCCGTGACCGTCGCGACGATACCGGCCTCTTCAGCGTCCCGCACGGCGACTGTCAGGACCGTCAGATCGAGGACTGGCGCGAGATCCATGAGGCTGGGGATCGCCGAGATGTTCTGAAAGATCGGTCGGAGCTCGTCGTCATCGAGGATCGCGCTGGTGGTGGCGTCGACGACGCGCCGGTCGACGCCCGCCTCCCGGGCAATGCCGGTGTCGGGAATCTCGATACCCCCGGAGACTACCCGACCCTCGTCGTTCACGGAGAAGCCCCGTTCGAGCAGCAGCCGAATGACCCGCTGCTGGCTCGGCGAGTCCGCGAACTTCTCCATGATCTCGTCGAACATACCCCGATGGGCGGCCGCGGACAGCATAGGCGTTTGGCCGCGATGGGTCGAGTGACCCGGTCCCCGGGCCGTAGTCTTATTCACTCGCCCAGCGACTCCCGGTGCATGCGCGTTCACTTCTCCAGCCACGCCTTCGACTACCAGACGCTCCGGTCGATGGCCTATACGACCTACGGCGGCGCCGAACCGGGCGAGGTACTCGTGACCGCAGACCAGATCGATGACGGAGATACCGAGTCGTGGCACGTCGAGTGGCTCGACACGGCCGAGCGCCTCGAACGAACGGCGGTGGACGCAGCCGACGCCGGCAACGACCGAACCGCCCGCGGTGCCTACTTCCGAGCGCACACCTACCTTCTTCAGCGAGAGGGTCCCGCCGTTTACGGCGCGGAGGATGTCACTCACTGTCTCCCATCGCCCACACCAACGACTGTCCGACACTCGTCCTCGCCGGGGCAGACGACCACTTCGTCCCGGTCGGACTCGCCCGAGAATTCGTGGACGAGCTCGGTGGCCCCGCCACGCTCCGGGTGTTCGATACCGACGAGGGTGCTGGCGAGCACTGCCAGGTCGGCAACCTCTCGCTCGCGACGGGCGTCATACGAGAACAGCGCGGAAACCCACCACTTCAGCGGTGGGAGAAAGCGCGTTGGCGTGCCTGTCGACCCGCCACCGAAAGCTGGGCTGACTCCCCCATGGTGGTGTAATTTCAAAAGGCATACCGAGGCCAATGATCGTATGGAGGTGCGGCGCACGGTCCCGGACACACACGAGGTGACCGCGAGCGTCGCCGCCCTCCTGCACGGAACCATCGACCAGTTCCGTGGAGCGGCGAGGAATGTCGGTCCAACACACCTCCTGTTCGTCGCACACGCCTTCGGACGGAGACGCACCCGTAGGCGTGCGTG
>CAYLJD010000012.1:0-44395 GCA_964383875.1 uncultured Halobacteriales archaeon | reverse complement strand
CTCGGCTGGATGAGCTTCTTCGAGGTGAGCTAGGATGGCGACGTTCGAGAATCCTGTCGACCGGGCTGAACTCTGGGTGTGGACGCAAGCGATCGTCCCGATCGTCCTGCTGATGCTCCTCATTGTGGCGTTCGTGGCGCTGCCGATCTTCGCTGGCGTCCAGAGCGGCGGGGCACTGCCCGACGTCTCGATCAGCCACGTGACCCTCCCGCACGACGAGGCCATCGTATTGCACGTCACCAACAGCGGTGCCGAGCCGGTGACGATCTCGCAAGTGCTCGTCGACGAGGCCTACTGGAACTTCCACGTCGGTGACGGCGGACCGACCGCGGCGACGCTCGCCCCCCTGGAAAGTACGACCGTCCACCTTCCGTACCACTGGACGCCAGGGTGGGACCTCGAAGTCGACCTCGTCCTCGCGGACGGCGCCACCTTCAGCCACACGATCGTCGCCCCGCAGCCCCAGCCCGGTGTCACGCCGACCGTGCTCGGGACGCTCGCTCTCGTCGGGGTCTTCGTCGGCGTGATTCCCGTGCTGCTCGGGATGCTCTGGTTCCCCCTGATGCAAGACCTCAGACCCAGCCGACTGCACGCCGTGCTGGCCCTCGCTGCCGGGGTGCTGGCATTTCTCGCCTTCGACGCCGGCTTCGAGGCCTTCGAGGTGGCCGCCTCGATTCCCGGTGCGTTGGAGGGAAATCTGCTCGTTGTCACCGGCATCCTGGGCACCGTCTTGCTCGTCCAGGGGTTCTCCGCGTGGCTCACAGACGGTCGAGACGTCTCGCCACTGGGGCTTGCCTACCTCGTGGCCCTCGGAATTGGCCTCCACAACCTCGCCGAGGGTCTCGCTATCGGGAGCGCCTTCGCCCTCGGGCGCGTGTCGCTGGGTGCGTTCCTAGTCATCGGCTTCATGGTGCACAACGTCACTGAAGGGCCAGCAATCGTCGCCCCAGTCGCCCAGGGTCAGCGTCCGCCACTCCGACACTTCGGCGCCATCGGCTTGCTGGCGGGGGCGCCGATCATCCTCGGAGGGTGGATCGGCGGATTCGCCTATTCACCCACTCTCGGCGCACTGTTCCTCGCCGTCGGCGTTGGAGCGATCCTCCAGGTCAACTGGGAACTCGCGTCGCTCATCCGTCGAAACGGGCGTCTCGCGAGTGTCGGGGTCCTCCTGGGATTCCTCGCGGGATTCGCGATCATGTACGTGACCGACCTGTTGGTCGTGCTGTAGCCGACAGGTACACCCAAACGCTCTCTCGCGCAGTTCCGGGTCGGTCGACCGCCATTCCGTCGTGAAGAATGGGTAAAACCATGAGGTATAAGGGTTGCTCCGTTCCAAACCACGGATCATGGTAGACGACGAACGAGTGACTCGACGAACCTTCCTGCAATACGGAGGCGTCACGGCAGGAGCCGCCGCCCTCGCCGGCTGTCCGGGTGGTGGCGGTGACGGTGATGGTGACGGAGATGGAACCGGAGACGGCGACGGGGATGGCGCGACGCCGACGTCGACACCGAGCGACGACGACCAAACCGACGAGGAGCCGAGCGTTCCGGAGGACTTCCCCGTCCGGATCGCCCAGGGGAACATGCCCTCCGGCTTGGACCCCCACGACCACCGCGAGACGCCCACTGACGTGGTCATGCTCCACGCCTACGAGGGCGTCCTGGCACGTGAACCAGACGGGCAGATCTTCGAGAACCTGGCCACGAGCTACGAACGTGTCGAGCCCGGTCACGTCCGATTCGAGATCCGCGACGACGTCCAGTTCCACAACGGCGACGACCTGACGCCCGGCGACGTCGCCTACTCGATCAACCGCATGGTCCAGGAAGACGTCGGGTTCGCAAGTCCACAACGGGACCAGCTGGCCGGCGTCAACGAAGCACAGGTCGCCGATGACGCCCGAGCTGTGGACGTCTTCTCCGACGGCCTCAATCCCACCGTCATCTCCTCGTTCGGGACGTACTGTGACGTGATGCAACAGTCCTGGACGGAGGATCGTTCCCGGGACGAGATCAACGTCGAGATGAACGGAACCGGGCCGTTCCAGCTCGATAGCTATACCGAGGGCGAGGAGGTCGTCTTGGTCCGAAACGAGGACTACTGGGGCGACCTCGCGGACGTCTCCGAAGTGACATTCACTGCCGCTTCGGAGGACAGCACGCGGGTCAATCAGCTCCTCAACGAGGAAACCGACGTGACCGTGAACGTCCCGCCCCAGGAGGTCAGCCGGGTCGAAAATTCCGACGTGGCTCGCGTCGAGGCGGCACCCAGTACCCGGATCCTCTTCAACGCAATGCGGTACGACGTCGAGCCCTTCTCGAGCCAGCAGTTCCGGCAGGCGATGAACTACGCGATCGATCTCGAGAGCATCGTTTCGAACGTGCTGGGTGGCTTTGGGGCGCAGACCGGTCAGCCCACCCTCGAAGGCTTCGTCGGGCACAACCCGGATGTCGAGCCCTACGCCTACGATCCGGACGAGGCAGAACGGCTCGTCGAGGAGAGTGGCCACGCCGGCGTGGAGATCGAATTGCACACGCCCGTGGGACGGTACCTGAACGACTTCGAGATCGCCCAAGCCGTTGCGGGGTACATCGACGATCTCGAGAACGTCTCCGCGTCGGTCAATCAGCGCGACTTTGGATCACTCGTCGACGACCTCTCCTCGGGAAACATCGAGGACAAACCGCCCTGGTACCTCATCGGCTGGGGTGAGGCGACGTTCGACGGTGGGCTCGTCATCACGGCCCTGCTGTCCACCGGCGCGACCTTCAGCAGCTACAGCAACGACCAGGTCGACAGCCTGCTCGAGGATTCAAACTCCCAAGGGGGCGACGAGCGCGACCAGACGCTCCAGGAACTCAACGCCCTGCTCCACGATCAGGCGCCCTGGATCTACCTGAACCGGCAGTTCAGCGTCTACGGCGCGAGCGAGCGCATCGACTGGTCGGCCCGGAGCGACGAGCGCATCGACGCCTACGAGATGTCGCCCGCGATGTAACCGGGGCAGATGTCCCTGTTTCGGTTCCTCGTCAAGCGAGCCCTCCAGGGGATTCTCGTTGTCTGGGGTGTCGTCACCGTCGTCTTCGGACTCCGGGTTATCGCGCCGGGAGACCCGGCAAACGTCCTGCTACCTCCGGACGTCAGTGCGGAAACACGCCAGCAGGTAGTGGCGGAACTGGGACTCGACGAGCCGCTCCCGGTCCAGTACGTCGACTACCTCGCCGGCCTTCCGTTCGGAGATATGGGAACGTCGCTCGTGACAAGTACGCCCGCGAGCGGCCGAGTGTTCACGAAACTGGCGGCGACGCTCGAACTCGCGATCGCGGCGACGATTGTCGCGATCATTATCGCGATCCCGCTCGGCGTGATCAGCGCGACGCGGCGCCACGAACCGGCCGACTACGGCGCCACCGCATTCTCGCTCGTCGGCATCAGCACGCCGAACTTCTGGCTGGGGATCATGCTCATCATCCTCTTTGCGGTCCAACTGGACCTCTTTCCCACCAGCCGACGTCCCGTCGGACTCGACGACGCCGTCGCGAACCTCCTCGCCCTGCAGTTGGCAGCCGGCCTCGACGGCCTCCAGACCTGGCTGTACCACATCACCCTCCCGGCGATCGCGCTCGGGACGTACTTCACGGCGCTCATCACCCGCTTGACGCGGAGTGGAATGATCGAGGAGCTCGGGGCCAACTACGTGCGGACGGCCCGCGCCAAGGGGCTGCCCGAGACGCTCATCCGGTACAAACACGCCCTGCGGAACACGCTCATCCCGATCGTGACCGTCCTGGGCCTGCAGATGGGGACACTGATCGGGGGGGCGGTCATCACCGAAGCCGTCTTCAACTGGCCCGGGCTGGGCACGCTCGTCATCGACGCCATTCAGTCTCGCGACTGGCCCGTCGTCCAAGCGACAATCATCGTCATCGGGACGGGGTTCGTGATCCTGAACATCCTGGTCGACGCGCTGTACACCTACATCAACCCGCGCGTGGAGTTCGACTGACATGGTCTCCCCCCGCCTCATCCGGAGTCTAAAGCGCGAGTTTCGTGAGAGTGCGATGGCCAAGATCGGCATCGGACTCGTCGTCCTCCTGTTGATCACGGCGGTGTTTGCGCCACTGCTGGCCCCCCACGACCCGACACAGCAGAATCTCGAGAATTCCCGCCAGCCCCCGCTCGGTTTCAGCAGTGCTGCGACCGAGGAAGTCCCGCTCCAGGAAAACGGGAGTGTCGTCATCGAAGGGGGCGACATCGTCACGGTGAATCGAACCGTCTACGAGAACGCGACGTGGTCGCACCCGCTCGGAACCGACGGGAACGGCCGTGACATCCTCTCCCGCGTCATCTACGGGGCACGGACGTCGATGCTGGTCGGCATCCTCGGCACCCTGCTCGCGGCCGTTTTCGGCGTCGCCGTCGGCCTAGTGGCCGGGTACTACGGCGACCTCGTTGACGACGTACTCATGCGGTCGGCGGACATCATGCTCGCGTTCCCGTCGCTGGTTCTCGCTATCGCACTCGTCGGCGTCTGGGGCACGGCCGCGATCCTGATCCCCGACCCGCTCGTCGTGACCGGCCTCGCCGACGCCGTGCGAAGCCAGCTCGGGTTGACGACAACCATGCCCACGGTCATCACAATTCCTGGGACGGTCGTGATCGTGGTCGCACTGGTGAACTGGGTCTGGTTCGCCCGCGTCGCCCGGGGCGAGGCCATCGCCCTTCGATCCGAGGAGTACGTGAAGGCGGCCCGATCGGCCGGCGCGGGACACGCCCGGATCATCCGGCAGCACGTCCTGCCGAACGCCATCACGCCGATCATCGTCCTGGCGACGATCCAGGTGGCCGCCATCATTCTCCTCGAGAGTGCGCTCTCCTTTCTGGGGTTCTCGGGAACCAACCTCTCCTGGGGCTTCGATATCGCACTGGGTCGCGAGTACCAGTCGACGTCCTGGTGGATCGCCACGATGCCGGGGCTCGCCATCGTCCTGGCGGTCGTCGGGTTGAATCTCGTCGGCGACTGGCTCCGCGACGCCCTCGATCCGGATATCGGCGGGGAGGGCGGTGTGTAGCGTGAGCGACCCGATCCTGGAGGTCCGCGACCTGACGACGCGGTTTTTCACCGAGGACGGGCAGATCAACGCCGTCGAGTCGGTAGATTTCACCGTCGACCCGGGAGAGGTCTTCGGCATCGTCGGCGAGAGCGGATCCGGCAAGAGTGTGACGGCCCTCTCCCTGATCGATCTCGTCGAGTCGCCCGGCGACATCACCGACGGCGCCGTCAGGTACCGGAACGCCGACCTCGCGGCGGCCGTCCGGGACGACCACCCGGAGGCGGTCGATGGCGACGTCGTCGACATCCGCCAGGTACCACCGCGAATCCGTCGGTCGCTCCGGGGTCCCGCGTTCAGCACCATCTTCCAGGACCCGATGAGCAGCATGAACCCCTCGTTGACGGTCGGCGAGCAGATTGCCGAGGCCGTCGAGGTCCAGCGTCGGGCGTCGGCCAACCCCCGGTCGACTCGTGCCCGAACGCAAGGGTACGGGCTCAGTGACTACCTGGCCGGGATGGTGCTCGATTCGCGGGAGTTCGTCTCGACAGCCAGCCACGACCGGGCTATCGAGCTCCTCGACCAGGTCGGCATCCCCGATCCGGCAGAACGCGCCGAGGAGTACCCCCACCAGTTCTCCGGCGGGATGCTCCAGCGCGCGATGATCGCCCAGGCCCTCGCGGGCGAACCGGACATCCTCATCGCCGACGAGCCGACCACGGCACTGGACGTAACCATCCAGGCGCAGATCCTCGAGCAACTCGCCGACCTCCAGGAGGAGCGAGGCATGGCCGTTATCCTGATCACGCACAACTTGGGCGTGATCGCCCGCATGTGCGACCGCGTCGGCGTCATGTACGCCGGTGAAATCGTCGAACGTGGGACGCTCGCAGATGTCTTCGACCGCCCGGTCCACCCCTACACGGACGGCCTCATTGGCAGTTCGCCGGATCTGGCCGACAGCGATCGGGAGCTCCAGCCGATTCCCGGTAACGTCCCGAGTCTCCGCGACGAGGACATGGGCGACCGATGTTACTTCGCCGACCGGTGTCCCAAGGCCATGACCGAGTGTCTCGACAAACCGCCGGAGTTCGACGTCGACCAAAGCGAGGAGCACGCAACCACGTGCTATCTCGCCGAGCATCCATACGAACCGGACGACGCCCTCCCGGAGGGATACTTCGATGACTAGCCCGGACGCTGGTCCCCGCCCGGCCACCGCTGGGTCCGAGGAGAGGCCGCTCGTCGAGGTCCGGGATCTGGAGAAATACTACTACGAGGACGTCGGGCTCATCGACCGGCTGCTGGGTGGCGAATCGACGGCCGTCCGGGCTGTCGACGGCGTGAGCTTCGACATCCGTCAGGGCGAAACCCTCGGACTCGTGGGTGAATCGGGCTGTGGGAAGTCCACCGCCGGCGAGGCACTCCTCCGCCTGGTCGAACCGACCGGCGGCACGGTCCGGTTCGACGGGGAGCGCGTCGACGAAATGGCCGACCTGACCCCGTTACGTCGGCGGGCACAGATCGTCTTCCAAGATCCGTTTTCGAGTCTGGACCCGCGGATGAGCGTCGAACAGATCATCCGCGAACCCCTCGAAATCCACAACATCGGGACGCCGGCCGGGCGACGCGAGCGGGCCGCCGAGTTGATGGATCGCGTCGGGCTGTCGGCCGACCAACTCGAGCGATATCCCCACGAGTTCTCCGGCGGCCAGCGCCAGCGTATCGGCATCGGACGGGCACTCGCCCTCGAACCGGACTTTCTCGTGCTCGACGAACCGACGAGTGCCCTCGACGTCAGTGTCCAGGCGCAGATCCTCAATCTCCTCGGCAACCTCCAATCCGAGCTCGGACTCACTTACCTGTTCATCAGCCACGACCTGAGCGTCATCAGACACATCTGTGACCGGGTGGCGGTCATGTACCTCGGCGAAATCGTCGAAAT
Organism: uncultured Halobacteriales archaeon; assembly: GCA_964383875.1. Taxonomy (GTDB): domain Archaea; phylum Halobacteriota; class Halobacteria; order Halobacteriales; family Haloarculaceae; genus CAYLJD01. The sequence continues at coordinate 37,395 of CAYLJD010000012.1, read as the reverse complement.
CGCGCCCACGGCCGCCCTTTTCGAGGACCCCCAGCATCCCTACACAGAAGCACTGCTGGAGAGTGTCCCCCGTGCCGACACGACCGAACGCGATCGGGACGTGGATCCGTTGTCCGGCGACGTGCCGTCGCCCCGGGATCCACCCTCTGGGTGTCGGTTTCGCACCCGCTGTCCCGAGGTGATCCCGCCGGAAGACTCCTCGCTCTCCCAGCCACAATACCGCGCAGTGATGAACCTCCGCCGACTCGTCGAGACGAAGTCGCTGGGCGTCTCGCAGGTCCGCGAGACCCTCGACGACGACGCGACCGACGCCGCGGTGGCCGACCACATCGTCGATCGGACGATCGACGTGGACCTCCCGAGCGAGGACCGATCCGTCGTTCGAGACGCGATCGAGACGGTCGTGGCAGGTGACTGGCAGGCCGGACAGGCCGCCTTGCAAACGCGCTACGAGAGCATCTGCGAGACGGACCACCCGACCGGTGACCGGGCAACCTGCCACCTCCTCGATGCCGAGTGACCGGTCGACTTTTCCCGGTTGCTCCCGGCCACCCAGACGTGTCCCGCGAGGAGTACCCGCCGGCCGTTGCCGACCGTTGGGAGACCGTGCTCGACGACGTGCGGGCGACCGCCGCGGAATACCGCGACGACAGGTGGGAGGTCCTGGTGATCCACACCGGTGATGTCACGCCGCTAACAGACGATCCGTTCGGGCTCGACGTGCTGGCCCCTGACGACGAATTCGATGACCTGGCGGCGCTCGTCGATACGGTTACCTTCGACCAAACCAGCGTCTACCGGGCCGGTGACGGGGGCGTCCGGTTTTTCGTGACCGTGCCAGAAGCCACGGAAGCGAACCGGGCGGTTGTGATTCCAACCTTCATTGTGCGCACGGAGCTGCCAGCTCTCCGGGAACGGGCAACTGCAGCCGGGGCGATGTTCACGCACGTTCGCACCCTGGCTGCTGACCGACGGGTGACGTTCCGTCACGACGATCCGGAACTGTTTTTCTGAGTCGCTCAGGGAGGGCCTGACCATCTCGATTGACCTCGTGGCACCGCCCCGACAGTACTCGGTCGGATCGAACTCCCCCAAGTTTATCCACCGACAGCGCGAGGGCTCGAATATGCGAGTCGTTTCGACCACCTTCGACGTGGCGTTCCTTGGAGTTATCGTCGGCATGGCCCTCCTCCTGTACGGCGTGTTTTTGACTTCAGGATTAGGAATAAACACACTCATGATCGTGGGCGGCCTGCTCGGTCTGATCTCCATATTCGCCATGACGGTCGACTCGGTCCGTGCGCCAGCAGCGGACCATTGAGCGCCTCCACGGGTCGGACGAGCCGAGATCTGCGTCGGCAGCGAGCGAGCGCGTCGGGACGCCAGTAGCGCCCGTCGAGATCCGATACCGCCAGGTCGATTTCGTCATTTCTCGGCGCGTCGGTCCACGGGCGCGGCGGGATTCGAACCCGCGATCGAGGGGTTAGGAACCCCTCGCCCTATCCGCTAGGCCACGCGCCCTGCCGGATGCTGGATCCGGCCGGCGAAAAACTCTTGCGAGAACAGCGGGATCGGGGACTGTGTCACCTGGAACCGCCGGGGGCGATCCCGCCTCATTCCACCGCCATCGTCCGCCCGTGTTCACTTCCACCCCGCTCTCCCAATCCACTTGAAGCAACGGTTCCGAGAGGCGGCAAGAGAGCCATGTCACGCGGCCGGGAGCGGCTGGCGGCCCTCGACGTCGACTTCGATGCCGAGGCAGTCGCCGTCGACGACACGGCGGTCCTCGAGTTGCTGGACCCGGCAGTCCGCGAGTGGTGGATCGAGACGTTCGGCGAGTTCGTCCCGGAAAACGGCGGGTTCTTCACGCCACCGCAGAAGGAGGCCATCCCGCTCATCCACGAGGGGACGAACGCGCTGATCTGTGCACCGACGGGATCGGGAAAAACACTGGCCTCGTTCACGGCTATCGTGAACGAGTTGTTCCGGCGCGACCGGACGGCTGGGCTAGAGAATACCGTCTACTGTCTCTACGTCTCGCCGCTCCGCTCGCTCGCCAACGACATCCACCGGAATCTCGAGGTCCCGCTCGATGGTATCACGGAGATCCTCGAGTCGCAAGGGACGGACGTGGAACTTCGTCACGCCATTCGCCACGGGGATACGGACGACGCCACGCGGCAGGCGATGCTCGACGAGACGCCGCACATTCTCAACACGACGCCGGAGACGCTGGCCATCCTCCTCAACTCGCCGAAGTTCAAGGAGAAGCTGGCGACAGTCGAGTACGTCATCGTCGACGAGATCCACAGTGTGGCGGGGAACAAACGCGGGACCCACCTCGCCGTCTCCTTGGAGCGCCTCGAGGCGATGGCCGACTCGTCGCCGACACGGATCGGGTGCTCGGCCACCGTCGAGCCACTGGAGACGATGGCCGAGTTTCTCGTGGGACGGGCCAGTCCCGGCGGCGCCTCCAGGGACTACGAGATCGTGGACAAGCGATTCACGCGGCCGTTCGATCTCCAGCTGACGTGTCCCACTGACGATTTGATCGGCACTCCCCGTGACACTGTCACGGATCGGTTTTACACACAGCTGGACGAGTGGATCCGTGACCACACCAACACCCTCGTGTTTACGAACACCCGGTCGGGGGCGGAACGCGTCCTGTACGAACTGCGCGAGCGCTTCGCGCACTACGGCGACGCGAACGCGGCGTGCCACCATGGGAGTCTGGCGAAGGACACCCGCCAGTCGGTGGAATCAGCGCTCAAGCGGGGGGACCTAGACGTCGTCACGACATCGACGAGCCTCGAGTTGGGAATCGACATGCCGCACGTCGACCTGGTCGTCCAGGTGGGCTCGCCAAAGTCGGTCGCCGCGCTCCTCCAACGCGTGGGACGCGCCGGGCATCAGCTCGGCCAGACGGTCTCGGGACGAGTCGTGGCCCTGGACCGGGATGAGCTGATCGAGTGTGCGGTCATGCTGGATCGGGCCGAATCCGGCTTCGTCGACCGCGTCTTCGTCCCCGAACGGGCCGCCGACGTCGCCGTCCAGCACGTCTACGGCATGGCCATCAACGGTCCCCGGCCGGCGCGCGAGGTCAGGGAGATCCTGCGACGGGCCTATCCGTACCGACACTTCGACGACGCCGACTTCGAGCGAGTGCTTCGCTACCTCCAGGCCGAGTACGCCGGTCTCGAGGATCGCAACGTGTACGCGAAGGTCTGGCGCGACGAGAACGACCCGCCTGACGGGCCGCACCACTACGAAGACATCCCGGTCGGCGAGACGCTCATCGGCAAACGCGGACGGCTGGCGCGGGTCATCTACATGACGAACGTGGGGACGATCCCGGATTCGTTCACCTGCGACGTCTACACTCGCGGTGACGACGAGTGGGTTGGACAGCTCGACGAGGAGTACCTCGATACGCTGGACCCCGGCGACGTGTTCGTCCTCGGCGGCGACCGGTTCGCCTATCGCTACCGTCGCGGGTCGAAAGTCCACGTCGACCGAACTGACGACCGACCGACTGTTCCCTCGTGGTACTCCGAACGGCTCCCACTGTCCTTCGACCTGGGGCAGGAGATCCTCACGTTCCGGCGCGAGGCCCTCGAACGCCTCCGTCGCGGTGGGAAGAGCGAAGTCCGCGTCTGGCTCCGCTCGTTTCCCATCGACGAACAGAGTCTGCAGGCCATCGCACGGATCCTCGACGAGCAGGTCCGCTACGGCGGCCCCGAGAGCGTCAGTACCGACGAGCGACTGGTGGTCGAGGAGGAACTCGACCACGAGGCGTACGAGCGGCGGTACTACGTCCACTCGACGTACGGTCGACGCTTCAACGACGGGCTCTCGCGCCTCCTCGCCTACCGGTGCGCGGAGGCGGCCACAGCGAACGTCTCGGTCGCTGTCGCGGACGCCGGGTTCACGCTCGCGCTCCCCTTGAACCGGAAGGTCGACGTCGCCAGTTTGCTCCGGGACCTCGACCCCGACACCGCCCGCGCCGACATCCGCGCTAGCCTCGAGGGAACCGATCTCCTCGACCGGTACTTCCGGATCAACGCGACGCGTTCGCTGCTCATCCTCAAGCGATACAAGGGCTACGAGCGGTCAGCCAGCGAACAACAGGTCAACAGCGACATGCTGCTCGGCTATGCCCACAGCCTCGACGATTTCGCCGTCCTCGAGGAGACCTACCGGGAGATCATGGAGGACAAGTTGCACGTCGCGGGCATCGAGGCAGTGCTCGAACGGATCCAGTCCGGGGAGCTGTCCGTCGTGAGGACGCGCGTCACGTCGCCCTCGCCCCTGTCGTTCGGCCTGGCCACGGTGGCCGCGAATGACGTCGTTCTCGCGGACGACGAGTCCCGAGTACTTCGGGAGTTCCACCGACGCGTGCTGGACGAGATCGAGGGCGAGTCCCCGCCCGACGAAGCAGATCCACTCACGTCCGACTGACCGCCCGACAGTCGAACTGCCCGAGGAGTCGTCGCTCGACTGGCTCCGGGCCGGACAGGGTCGTCGGTTCGGCGAGGAAGTAGACCTCGATCGCCGTGAGTCCGCGGTCGCGCCACCGCCAGCACACGTGGTCGGCAAACGACCGGGCCAGCTGCGCGTCACCAGTCCACCGGAGGTTGGTGAGGTACTTCCGCCACCGCGCACTCGGATAGGTCGCCGCGAGGTCCCGCGGTCGGTCCCACGTGACCGGCCCCCCGTGGAACGCGTCGATTGTCCCTCCACCCGCGAGGGCTCCCGGGACGACGTACCAGCCGTCCGTCGATGGAGGATTCGGTGCGAACATCCGCCACCGCGGTTCGCCGACGTCGAGTCCCTCGTCGTCGGACGCAAAACTCCCAGTGGCCACTGTCACCGCGTTGTAGCCGAGCATGACAACGAGCCCTATCGCGACGACCACGGTGGCGGTACGATGGATTCGACGTCGCCACACACGTGGCATCCACGAGGAGGACTCTCCGGGTCCGGTCTGGTGGAACCGTCCCGACCTGACTGCGGATATCCGAGATCCCAGCGGCGTCACCACTCGGCGTTGGAGGCCATCCCAGTATGGTGCCGGCACAAACAGGAGGAGCGCGGCGATCGAAACCAGCGGGAAGACGCCCAGCGCCAGCGTCAGGGCCATCCCGAGGTGGGCGAGGACGAACAGCCCGGCAAAGATGGCGCGTGGTCGGCCGCGAAGGACGAGCAACAGCGGCGAGAGGACGAGCATGGCGAGCCACCCACGTTCCAGGATCGCAAGCAACCACGGAAGTTCCGCGATGCTGTCACCGAGGAGGATGGTGAACCGATCGAGGCTGAACACGTACGGGAGGGCAGTCCCCTCCAGCCACCGACCGCCGCGGAACTTGACAGCCGCGTTGACGGCGTAGACGACGACAACCTGGAGGAGCACCGCCGCCGTGGCGAGGGAGACGAGCCGGTTTCCCGATGTCGATGCACGTCTGGCGTCGACACCCCATCGGGCACCGAGTGGGAGGAACAGTCCCCAGAACAGCAGCTGTCGGAGCAGCGAATCGCCGGCGTTCAGGACGAGCGGGTTGCGGGCGTGCAGCGAGAGGAGGAGCACCAGCGACATCCCGGCAGCGAGCCGCGACCGATAGCCGACGAGCAAGGAGACGGCAGCACCGGCAGCCAGCACGAAGAGTGCGACCTGGACCCAGGCCGCGCCCGAGAGCGCGTGGAGCGAGAGCCGTCCCACGACAGGATAGACCGCAGTCAGGGTCGACCGCGGGAGGACACCGGCGTCGGTGTAGAACGCGACGAGCGATCGCGACCGGAGGGCGAGGTCCAAAAGCAACACGGCGCCGAGCGCGATGCGAAACGCCCCGAGCGCCCGGCGGTCGATTCCGACCTGGGCCGCCATCGCCGCGTGCACCCGTGCGAGTATCGATCGGCGTCCCGTCATGTCTGCACCCACCCGGACGATCCCATTCGCTTCAACGGCCCGGTTCCGACGAGTCGAATCACAGTCACCTGGTCAGGAGGGTATTCAGAGCCTCGGGCACGACAAGCACGTCACTCCCCGGCTCGATGGCCGCTGCCACCGTCTCGGCCGGGTGCATGAGACAGTCCGCGACCACCTCGGGGTGCTCGCTGTTCGTGATCCAGACGTCGTACGCCCGAAGCGCCCGCGCAACGACGAAGGCCCGTTGCGCACCCGGCTCGTATCCATCTCGCATCGCGTCGTACAGCGACGCGGCATCGGACGCCGACGAGAGCCAGTCGTAAAAGCGCTGCTCGCCGGTCCCTCGGCCGGCGCCCTCCGGGAGCGCAGCCGGGGAGACGACACGACCCCCGGACTCGAGCGGATTGTGCGCCCCCAGGATCACGTATGTCGCTGCCCGGGATGCCTGATAGAGGTTGGCGTCTTTCGGCGCGCCGATTCCGGCGACGACAGCGTCGTAGCCGTCGGCCACCCGGACAGACAGCACCTCCAGCGCCTGGGCTGCCAGTTCGGCCACGACAGGGCGCGGATCGCCAGCCTCGACCCCGAGAATGCCGGCCGGCCCGTGGGTGACGTTGAGACAGAAATCCGGACCGGCGAGGTCCCCGGCGCGGTCGACGAACTCGCGGAACGGGTTGTCGTCGATGCGGCCCAGGCGGACACCGTCCTGCGAGAGCAGGTCCGGCCCGTGCGTGTGTCGGATCAACGGCTCGCCGCCGGCGCCGATCACGACCGTCTTGGCCCCACCGGAGAAGCCGGCGTACTGGTGCGGTTCCACCATCCCGGTGGAGCACACCACGTCGGCCTCGGCGACGGCCCGGTGGACCGTCACAGGAATTCCGTCGACGTTCCCGACGTCGACCGTTGCATCCGGGTCGTGGTTGATCGCGAGGTCGGCGTGGGGGCCCAGGGCATCGCGAATCTCGGGTTCGTCCATCGGCCGGTGGAGACCGAGCCCGATGACGACAGTGATGGCCGATCGATCGACGCCGGCAGTCGTGAGCTCGTCGAGGAGCGCGTCGAGCAACACGTCGTCCGGCGTCGCCCGCGTGATGTCCGTGACCACGATGGCGACTTCGTCTCCGGCGGCGACGCGATCCGCCAGCGGCCGACCGTGTGGGGCACCGAGCGCTCGCCTCGCGGCGGCATCGACGTCAACCGGGGTGCCACCCGGCGCCTCCGCGACAGTGAGATCACAGTCCGGAAGCGAAATGTCGATCGAGCCGTCGCCGAGCGGCAGCCGGACCATACCCGGCCTTGCGGGCCGGTCCGAAAAGCCCTATCGGCTCCCGTCGAGTTCGTCCCGATACGTGTCGAGCGCCCGCTGCGCACCGTCCCGAAGGTGTCCGATATCGGTCCCGGTCAGCAGGAAGTCGACGCCATAATCGATCCACCGACCGGCATCATCGGGATCCACAGCGAGGGTCGCTACCGGAACACCCGCCGCGTGGGCCGCTTCGACGATCGTTTCGAACGCGTCGATGAAGGCCGGGTCGTCGTACTCGCCGAGCACGCCCAACGCCGCTGACAGATCCGCCGGCCCGACGAAGATGGCATCCAATTCATCGACAGCCGCGATGGCCTCGACGTTCGCGAGTCCCGCTTTGCTCTCGATCTGGACGATCGTCACGATTTCGTCGTTGGCCGCGCCCAGGTACGAGCCAAGGGAGATCCCGTAGTCAGCAGCGCGGCCGCCGGCGATGCCTCGCTGTCCGTCCGGCGGATAGCGAGCCCGTGCTGCGAACGTCCGCGCGGTCTCGGCCGTGTGAACCATCGGCACCATCAGGCCGGTCGCGCCGGCGTCGAGGATCCGATTGACGTACGTCCGATCCCCTGACGGGATTCGCACGAGTGTGTCGGTCGCGCCCGGCGCAGCGTCCACAGCCCGGATCATCGACGTGACCGTTTCGGCGCTCAGTGGGGTGTGCTCCATGTCGACGAGCACGAAATCGTAGTCGAGGGTCGCTGTCAGTTCGGCGACGGCGGGGTCACCGATCGACAGCCAACTGCCGACCGTCGGCTCCCGTTCGAGCAATTGGCGGCGGAGTCCGTCCATATCCGTCGGGCACGACGTGGCAAGATAAATCCCCTCGCTCCGGGGGATCAACGGGCCCACTCGACCATCCGAGCGTACGTGTCGTCGGTCGACAGCGCTGTGGCGTCGCCCACGAGAACGAGGGCCTTGCGCGCCCGCGTCAACGCAACGTTGACCCGCCGGTAGTCCTCGAAGATCGGCCCGTCGAGAGACTCGGTGACCACGAACGAGACCACGATGACCTGCCGGCTGGAGCCCTGGAACCGGTCAACCGTGTCAACAGCCACGCCATTGGGCACGCGTCTGTCGATCTCGGCCACCTGAGCCCGGTACGGGGCGATGACGCCCATATCTGCCGGCTGCACGCCGGCCTCCCGGTAGGCCGTGACCACATCGGCCACGGCGTCGGCTTCGACCGGATTCGCGTTCCCCTTGGCCTCGCCATCCGGATCGACGAACGCGACTGGGTCCTGGAGGTGAGACGGGAGCAACGCCTCGTCGACAACCGGCAGATCGCCGATTCGTTGACCCGCGACTGCAGCCGTCGCGGGCCGAAGCTGGCCGTCGTAGAATTCTCGAGAAGCAAAGGCCTGAATGCGCTGGGCCATCCGGTACTGCCGGTCGAGAAACGTCGCTGTGTCCGGGTACATGTCCCGCAGTCGTTCGAACAAGGACGTCTCGAGCGCCGTCGCCTCGCGGACGACCGGGGGGAGCTGGCAGTCGTCACCGACCAGGACGAACCGATCCGCGAGCGCCGTCGCGGCGAGCGTCCCGGGTTCGGTGAGCTGGGCCGCTTCGTCGACGACGGCGACGTCGAAAGCCTGCTCGCGCATGTGTCGCGAGCCACACGACGCCGACGTCGCGGCAACGACCGCGGCATCGCGAAGCGCCGTTGCGCGGTCCGCCGGCTCCCCGGCTGTCTGGAGCCGGTACTCCTGCATGTCCGCCCGGACACCGCTCTCAGTCCCGACACGAACGATGTCGGTGAGTCCCTGCTCCTCCAGCGCCTCCAAGGCGTTATCGACTGCCCGGTTCGTGAACGCGGCGACGAGGACCTGCTCGTCGCGGGCGACCAGTGCACGCACAATCTGCGCCAGGACGTGCGTCTTGCCGGTCCCCGGCGGCCCGTGCACGAGCGCGAGGTCCTCGGCTCCGACGGCCCGGGCGACCGCCTCGTCCTGCGCCTCGTTGTCGGGAACGAACGTCTCCTCGACCCGGTCGAACCGGGGCGCACGGCGACCGAACAGGACGTCTTTCCGATCGGGCGTACCGGTCAACACGGCGTCGTGGAGCGCGGTGAGGAGCCGATCGGCAAACAGTTCAGACGGGTAGACGTCGAGCCGCCGAAGGGTGAGCGGCTCGTCGGCCGTGACGACGATCTCCGGGGTCGCTCCCTCGCCGGCGGCGCGTTCGATCCGCTCGACCCGGGCGAGTTCCGACTCGCCGCCGACCGGGTCGCCGTCACTGGCAAGCACGTAATCGCCCTCGCGGATCTTGGACACCGCCCCCGTCAGTGCGGCACGCAACTCCCACCGGCCGCCGGCCAGCTGCGTGGTACCGGTCGGTTCCAGGTCGATCAGTGCGCGATCGTCGGCGGCCCGCTCGGTCGGCGACTGCTCCCAGAGCTTCGCATACTCCCGGTGGACGGCCCGCCGCTCCGTCTCGATCGCCTGGTAAAAGCGATCGAAGTAGGCTCGCTCCTCGGTCGGGATCGGCGAGCCAACCTGGCCGGCCTTCGACTCCTGGTCGAGCCGACCCGAGACGGCCATGCAGGTGTCCTGTTCGAAACAGTACTCGCATTTCGCGTCAGCCTCGTACCCCGTCGGCACGTCGGTCGCGTGTTCCATCGCGGCGATCTCGTTGCGCTTGCGGAGGACGAACCGGCGGAGTCCCGGACCGATGGAGAAATCCTTTGCCGGCGAGAGGTCGCCCGACGCGGCCGAACGGTCGAGGAGGGCGTTTTTCGTGTACAGGAGCGTGCCGGTGTCGGGGGGCTCGCCGCGGCGTTCGCCGAGAACGAGCGCGTAACAGGCGGCCTGGACTTTGTCGTGGAATCTGGGCTCGGCGCCGGTGTGTTTCCCGGTCTTGAGTTCGACAGGGATGCCGCGACGAACGGCGTCTGCCCGGCCCTTCAGTCCGTAGGTCGGACTGAGCAACGTCAGCTCCGACCGCCACTCGTCGCGCTCGGTCAGCCGGCCTTGGCTGAGCCAGTGGTCGATGGCGCGCGCGTGTCGGCTGACCGTGTCGGCGGTCGTCGCCCGATCGACGCCGAGCAATCCCAACTCGAGTCCCGCTTCCGTCACCCGCGACTCGACGGCCGCCTCGACGTCCCGCCCGCGAAGCAGGTCTCCGAACACTTCGTGGACGATGGTCCCGGTCACGACGGGTTCGGCCAGCGGCGTCCCGCCGAGCTTGTTGAGGTAGTACAGCCGCGGACACTGTACCCACTGGCGAACGTCCGTCACGTCGACGATCACCGTCGGCTCGACGACGACCATCGTCTCGCTGTCGGTCGTATATTGGGTCTCGCCGCGGTACTCGCGTTCGGCGGCGTCGTGGATGGCCACCTCCATCCCCGGGTCCAGGTACGCGGCTGTCTCCGTCCAGTCGCCCCACAGGGTGACCGTCGTCGGGGCGTCCCGACCGCGATCTGGTCTGAGACGGACCTCACACAACTCGCTCTCGCCCCCGCTCGTCGAGACCGTCCGAACCGCACCCACGTCGACGACCGGGCCCCGAAGCGTCACGGACAGAGCGACGGGCCGCCCAGGAAAAAGCCCCCCGGTCGGGGCCGATCGATGGCTATTTTCCACGGACGAGCCTAGGCTGGGATAGCATGCAGGTACGCGACTGGCAGGACATTCTCGCGGATGTGGTCGAGAGTGACGCCGACCCGGCCGGGTGGCGGGCCGTCGGCGGCGACCGGTCGGGTGGCATCGGCGAGGACCTCTTCATCGGTCACCCCGAAGCCGGGGTCTTTCAGCTCAAGACCTACGCCCGAAACCCCTTCCAGGTCGAGGGCGTCGGGTCACGGGTGGCGCGCCGGATCGACGAGGACATCGATCCACTGTTCCCGACGGGCGATGCTGGCCCCGGCCTCTTCGGCGTCCAGCAACCGGTTGCCGACGAGTCCGAAGCCGAGACCAAGGCGAAACGCGTCGGTGCCGTCGTCGAGACCCACGCCGACGCCCCGACGTCGCCGCAGGCCTTCTTCCAGGACGTGATGGATGCGCTGGACAGCCCTGCCTACGGACCGATGGACTTCGACCAGCGGGGCCGGCCCGACCGACTCGACGAGTTGAGTGGGACGTTCGAGGAGGCCGAGTCGCTGCTGGACGCGGAATTCGAGGACGTCATCGACGAGGACGTCGAACGCGGCTTCTACTAGAGCTGTTTTGCGACGTACGGGCCGTCCTGGTGATAGCCCCGGTCGCGATAGTACTCGCGAACACCGATTCCGCTGAGAACGACCAAGCGGTCGTACCCGGCGTCCGCGGCGAGCGTTTCGGCCCGCTCGAGGAGGCGGGAGCCGTGGCCGCGGTGCTGGTGTCGGCCGACGGCCGCGTCGGCCTCGCCGTCCGGCTCGCCCGCCGTGCCGACACCGGCCTGGCTCCCGTAGACGTGCAGTTCCCGAACGATCGCGGCATCCCGGAGCGCACGACGGGTGGGCTCGGCCGGGAAGCGGAGCCGGCAAAATCCCACGAGGATGTCCGCGTCGAAGTCCTCGACGCTCAGGAAGTGCTCCGTGCCACCTGCCGCCTCGTAGGTCTCGACAGCATCATCGAGCGACGTGGGAGTCCCGTCGGTATGGCCGACTTCCCGACACCGAATGCACTCGCAGGTCCAGCCGTGCTCGACCATCCGCTGCCGGGCCAACTGGCGGAGATTCGACTTCCAGACGCCGCCCTCGATGAAGTCAGCCGGAATGTCCCGCTGGACGCGCTGGAGCCGCGTGTACCGCGGGATCATCGACTTGATCTCCGCGACCAACTCGGCGGCCGCTTCGTTATCGAGCGGTTCGAACTCGTCCCGGTGCCAGGCGTCGTAGATGGCCGTCCCCTCGACGACGAGCGTCGGGTAGATCTTCAGGTAGTCCGGGCGCCACTGCGGGTTTTCGAACAGCCGCCTGAAGTCCGACAGACACATCTCGCGGTCCATTCCCGGCTGGCCGGGCATCATGTGGAACCCGACCTTGAAGCCGGCGTCCCGAAGCCGGCGGTTCGCGTCGATCGACGCTTGCGTCCCGTGGCCGCGGTGCATGGCGCGGTTGATCCGCTCGTAAGTGGTCTGGACACCGACTTCGACCTTCGTTCCCCCCAGCCGGAGCATCCGGTCGACTTGCTCCGGCCCACACCAATCGGGCTTGGTCTCGAAGGTGGTCGCGACATTGCGCACGTCAGCCCGCTCGTTGCGGGCGATTACGTCCTCGAGGTACGCAAACGGATACTCGTCCTGCGCGAAGCTCTCGCCCTCCGCAGGGGCGGGATCGGCATCGACGTCGTACTCGTTCATCGCCTGGAGCGCCCGCTTGACGAACCACGTCTGGTAGTCGGCCGAGCGGGCCGTCATCGTGCCGCCCATCAGGATGAGTTCCACTTTGTCGATCGGGTGGCCGATCTCGCGAAGCTGGTGCAGCCGCAGGCGAACCTGGCCGTACGGATCGTAGTCGTTCTGGACACCTCTGGCGGCCGCGGGTTCGTGCCCGGTGTAGCTCTGAGCGGAAGAGAACTCCGAGTCCGGCCCGCCTGGACAGTACAGACACTTGCCGTGCGGGCACCGGTGGGGCGACGTCATGATCGCCACCGGCGAGACTCCCGACGCGGTCCTGACCGGTTTCCGACGGAGCACCTGGGCGAGTTCGTCGCGAGTACCCTCGGGGGCCCGATCGAGCAGGTCCGAATTCTTGGGAACGCGTTGGGCGGCGTACTGGCCGCACACCTCCGTCTTGGCCGCCTCGAGGTCGTCGCGGCCGACGTCGCCGGCGAGAATCCGGTCGATCAGCTCCGCACAGACGCGTTCGAAGGTGTCAACGGATGCCGGCGAGTCGCTGCTCATTGGTCGGGTCGTCGGGTAGACGTCCCGCTGGCGGCCGAATAAGGATGTCGCTTGGACCAATCGGATCTCAGTCCGCTGATCCGGCCGACACCACTCAAAAAACCAGTAACACCATTACAGTGGCTTTCGTGGTCACCTGCGATGACCGAATTCGAAGCCTTCGAGGACGGTGCGGAGGTGAACGGGCAGACGGTGGCCGCATTTATCCAGGGGGTCCCGGCAGGATTCGAAGAGCGGGCGATCGAGATTCTCGCCGAGCACGGCATCGAGGATCCCGAGCCTGGCGAGTGGTACTCCCAACAGGCGTGGCTCGACGCCACCGAAGCGATCGACTCACGCATGGGTGAAGCGACGCTCACCCGGATCGGCGAACGGATTCCGGAGACTGCTGACTGGCCATCGGGTGTTGGACTGGTGGTGGCGGGGCTCGATCTGATCAACGAGGCCTACAACATGAACCACCGGGGTGGCGAGATTGGCTACTACGACGCCGAACAGGTCGACGAGCAGACGGTTCACGTCCACTGCAAGAACCCCTATCCGTGCACGTTCGACCAAGGGGTCGTCCGGGCCGTGAGCGAGGAGGTGTCCCTCCAGGACACGGTACTCATGACCGAGATCAGCGACCAGTGCCGGAGCGAGGGTGGCGACGAGTGCGTCTACAGGATCGAGCTGTGACGCGGCGTCCGGACCGCCCGCAGATTCTGGTCCGACAGTGTTGCCGTCGGGTGCGTCGCCGCCGGACCGTCCAGTCCGCGTCTGAAACGTCCCTCACCTGGCGACCACAGCGGTCCCCGCTCGGCGAGACGGGGCTGGCGTGAGAGTCGACCGGCGCAGAGAAAGTGGTCGTCAGGCTGCGGCGACAGAGGACAGTTCGCTCGCGAGCGCACGGAGGACCGCCTCACGGACGGCCGGACGCTCGCCGGCGAGGAATTCGATACGGCCTTCGCGAGCGCCACGCGGATCGATGCCAGCCGCGGGTGCCTCGTCCCGGGCTGCCTCGACGACGGACCGGACGTCGAGATCCGCGTCGGCTCGGACGTACGCTTCGTCGGTCCCCAGGCCGACGAGGGCGTCGGCCTCCGGATCCGCGCGTCGAAACAGCTCGTCCAATAGGAGGCGCGTCGGGGGGAACTCGTAACGGTGGGTGTAGGCGTCCGTGTCGAGTACGAGTAGTGTGACGCCCTCGGACTCGCGCGTCTCGATGTTCGCCCGTGCCGTCTCGACGGCCTGGTCCATGCGGGTCCGGAACTGTTCGCTCACGTGTGCGGCGAGACTGGGCTGATCCGCCGCTGTCTCGCCGAACAGCAGGTCGGCGATCAACTCGCGCTTGTCCTCGTAGGACTGGTAGTAGGCCTCGAGAGCGACGGCCTCGCGAAGGTCACGGACGTCGTCGCTACTGTAGCTGACGTCCGTCGCGAGCGCCTCGTATGGGGCCGGTGTCTCGGTCCAGAAGCTCGCCGCCGGCAGGTGGGCGAGATCATCGCGGACGTCGCCGTTGACGTGGGCTGCGACGTTCGCCGCGAGGGCGGTCGCCGTGGTGTCGGGCGCCTCCACCGGTGCGGCGACCGAGATGGTGGCGGTCTCACTGATGCCCTCGTCGACGGGTTCGGCCTCGACGACAACCGTGGAGGCATCGTACAGCGAGAGGAGTTCGAGCCCGTCGAGTGATTCGGCTGTGCCCCCGGCGCCCACGAAGACGAACAGGGGGACTTGCTCGCCGTGGCGGGCCTCGTTCGAGAGCATCGTTGTCACGTCGCCGGTCGCGTCGTCGAGATCGTAGACGGTTCCCTCGAGCGGCCGCCGGTCGAAGTAGTGGTACTCGGCATCGGCAGCCTGGTGTTCGTCGCGGACGAGTGGGAGCGTCGCGCGCTCGATGGCCGCGCCGCCGAGATACCCGTCGACCCCGGCACTGTGCCGGACAATGACCGGTCGACCCTCGATGACGGCGCGTCTGATTGCCGTGGCCGCGTCACGGAGCGCCTCGGGAATCGCCTCGACCGCCTCGTCGGCTGCGAGAGGATCGACTGCTGCGGGCCGTGCTCGTTCGATCAGCGCGTCTTCAATGCGTTCGGTGACGGCCGCGCGCTCCTCGGCCTCGAGGACAACCAAACCCTCCGTCTCGACCTGGATGTCGCCACGTCGCTCCTCGACCTCACCCTCGATCCGGACGATGTCCCCCTCGTCGACCTCCGGGTACGCTCGCACGCCGGCTGACTCGAAGGCTGCACACTCGACCGTTCCGGTTTCGTCTCTGAGGCTGAAAATCGTGGGTCCGCTCGTCTGGCGAGTCTCAGCGATTTCACCCTCCAGACGCACGAACTCCCCAACGAGGTCGGGAAGACCGTCGACGGTCGCGTGCACGGGATCAGTCCGGCGACTTTCCGTTTCCTCGTCGGGCTCGTCCGTCGTGTCGGCAGCTGTCTCGTCACGCGAATCGCCAGTGGCGGTCTGATCCGATCGGTCGACCGGTGAGGGGTCGGGGGCTGTCCGCTCGTCGTCGGTCGAGTCGGACTGGTCCGCCGGTGTGTCGTCAGCGAGGACTTCGTGCTCGGCGGCGGGATCGTCGATGAGCGTCCCGCGGAATTCGCGCTCCGACTGGCGGATGGACCAGCCCAAGTCCACGTTGCCGTTGTCACGGACGTTCGTCACCTGGACGAAGACCGAATCGCCGGCCTCCCAGTCGAGACTCTCGAGCCGCTGGTCGAGTTCGCTCTGGTGGAGCAGACCGGTGACGCTGTCGCCGATGTCGACGAAGACGCCGAACTCGGCGAAGCCGTCGACCGTACCCCGGTAGTAGCGGCCATTCGTCAGTTGCTCCGGACGATCCCCGCGGAATTCGAACACGACGTCCTGGTCGTGGAGGTCACAGATACGGCCGTCAACAGACGTGCCGCAGATGATACAGGAACCCATTAGCGTGGGAAAGCGGTTCCGCCCTAAAACGGTTGTCGAATCGATCGTCGGCGGTGGACGACAGTCTGGCGGTGTGTCACACGTCTTGATCCCTGTGGGACCCACGCCGCTCCACAAACGCCTCACGCCCGCCGCCGGTTCGCCCTACTCGAGGACGGTCCCCTCGTCCCGGAGGTCGTCGATGCCGTCGGCAACGTCGGCGGCTCCGTCAGGCGAGAGCGCCACTTCGAGTTCGTTGCCGGTCCCGTCCTCGAAGGTGAGTTTGACCCGTTTGTCCCCGAACGGCCGTACCTCGATTGACTCCACGTCGTAGAGTTTGGCAGTCGCCGCGTTCGTGGACGCCCCTACGTGCTTGACCGCGCCGTCCTTGAGCTCGAAACTGAACTCGCCCAGATCCAGTGTCAACATACCCGAATTCGGTGGGGATGCGGGAAAAGCACTCTGCCACGAGGTCAGAGGAGGCCCGCCACCTGTGCCGCTGTGGCCTCGTAGACCGCCCCAAGGGCGGCGAGGCCCCGAAAACCCACGCCGAAGACGAGCGTCGCCGGGAGCGCACCCACGGCGAGGGCCACAGGTGGAGTCGTCTCGTGGACCACGGCGATGCCGAGGACGTACAGCGTGGCGCCGTATGCCACACAGAGCACCCGGACCCGGTCGTCCGGAATCCCGGCGAACACACAGGGGGCCGTCGCGTAGCAGAGGACTTGAACGGTTTCGCTCACGCCGGCCCGGTCGGCGACCATCGGCATCAGCAACACCGTCTGGAGCGCGGCCACGAGGTGGACGCCCGCCGGCGCGACGAGCACGACCGCGACCAACAGCCAGAGAATCGCCGAGAGGAACGGATCACCGCCGACCACGGGATAGGCAGCCTCGACGAGGGCGTATCGGACCGTCTCCTCGACCAGAACGACGGATGCGAGGAACGTCAACCCAGGGGCCTGGTCGCCTGGTGTCACGTTCGTCCCAAAGAACACCCGAGGCCGACCGATGACGGCCCCCCAGGCGCGGACGAGCCCCAGTGGCCCCCGTGGCCGTCCATCCTGGGACCCATCTACCCACCGTGTCACGGCGCGGCCTACGACGCCTGGGGGTATTGATGGTTGGGTCGCGACTCAGTCCACGGCGCCGACGTTTTCACCGCTCTCGAAGCTGGCGGGATCGGCCTCGATGTTGGCAAACCGGACGGCCTCTTCGCCGAGCGTCACCACGCGGTCTTCGAGGGATGCGTCGACGAAGGCACCGTCCTCGATGTGGCTGGACGCGTTCGGGACGGCCGCCTGGTGGGGGATCACCCACGCGTCGAGGGAGCGACAGACGGACCGAAGGTGCTCCAAGGCCGTGATGGGGAAGCTCCCGCCCGAAACCGCTAGCAGGCCGACCGTCTTCTTCTCGATCTCGTCGAACCCGCAGTAATCTATCGCCGTCTTCAGCGGCGACGCGTACGATCCGTGGTACATCGGGGTTCCCAGAAGGAGCGAATCGGCCGCCCGGACGCGCGCCCGAAACGAATCAGCCGCTCCCGCATCGTCGGCGTCGGCATCGTAGACCGGCAAGTCCCACTCACGGAGGTCGAGTAATTCCGTCGTCGCTCCGGCCGCCGACGCGGCGTCCAAGGCGTGCTCGAGGGCGATGCGCGTGTAACTCTCGTCGCGGAGACTCCCACAGATCGCGACGACGTGAACGGTCTGTGCCATGGGCAGACCTGGGCTGGCCGTGCCTTGAGGATAGTGGATTCCGGCGGTAGCCGGTCCGTTCCCGGTCTTCGTGCGTCGAGCTGGCCACGCGTCCCCCAGGCCGATTCGTGGCCTGCCGCGTGAAAGCGAGAAATCTGTCCCGTTCGTCTCGACGACCCTGACCGAGGAGGACTCCCACCCCAGAGGGCGCTACACCCGGGCCAGAAACTCCGCCGCTCGTTGCTCACCAAGATCAACCAACTCCTGGAGAAACTCCGGGCTCCGATCAACCTTCGTCGAGGAGTGGTACGGCTGTTCCATTTCAATCCGATGGACCTCGGTTCTAGAGAACTCTTCGTCGGGAAGATGTCCCTCCGCGATCCACGCGTTGACGCGCTTGACGACCCGGAGTTCCTGGTTCAGCGAGATGTTGCCCGACAGCTCGTTTCGACGGTCGATGATCTCTTCGATCGTCGTCGGTTCCGCCTCACGTTCCTGCGGATTGATCTGGATCACCCACAGTTCGTCCGGCTTGTTCTCGACAGCCACCGTCAGCAAATCGTCGATGGGCGGGTTCTGGCTGAAGAGGCCGTCCCAGTGGGCGTGGCCGTTGATTTCGACCGCCTCGAACATGGTCGGCACCGCCGCGGACGCGAGCACGGCGTCGGGTGTCACCGCCTCGTTGGTGAACGTCTCGAAGATGCCCGCATTCACGTTGACCGTCCCGACGACGAGTTCCGGACTATCCCGGCCACAGAGCTCCGGTATCACTTCGAAATCGATGTGGCGTTCGAGCACGTCACGGATCTGATCCCGACCGGACGCCGCGCCAGGAAACTGGTATGGACTGATCCGTGGCAGCGGGAAGCCCCGACTCCCGAGACGCGTCAGCCCGACGACCCAGGAGTTGGTAAGCCGATCGCTCACCGAGTCTGCTGCGAGGTCGTCCCAGAGCGCGTCGAGCCGATCGATCGCCTCGGCTTCATCGGCCGTGACGAGACCGTACCACGCCGCGAGGGCGTTGAAAGCGCCCCCGGACGTGCCGCTAATCCCGACCAGTTCGTACGCATCACGCCACTCCCGGAGGAGGCCTTTGAGGACGCCGGCGGTGAACGCTGAGTGACTGCCGCCACCCTGACAGGCGATCGCGACCTTCGTGCGCTCAGCCTCAGGCATAGGTGGTCGTGTACCCGCCGTCCCAGAGCAAGTCACTCCCATTGAGGTGGTGTCCGTGGCGCGAGAACCCGAACACGAAGAGGTTCGCCACCTCCGCGGGCGTCATCAGTTCCTTAGTTCTGGCCTGGCCGAGCATGACGTCCTCGACGACCGCCTGCTCCGAGATGCCGCGTTCCTCGGCCGTGTCCTCGATCTGATTGACCATGAGCGGTGTCAGGACGTACCCGACGCTGACAGAAAAGCCACGGAGCGTCCCGTCCCCCTCGGCAGCGATCGATCGCGTCAGCCCGTGGAGGCCGTGTTTGGCGGTAATGTAGGCCGCCTTGTCCTGTGTCGCGTAGTGGCCGTGGACCGACGACATGTTGCCGATCGCGCCGACACCGTCGTCCGTCGCTCGAATGTGGGGCATCGCGAGTTTGGCGACGAGAAATGGCGCGCGCAACATCACGTCGAGCAGGAGATCGTACTGTGACATCGGGAAGTCCGGAATCGATGCGATGTGTTGCATCCCCGCGATGTTCGCGACATATCGAATATCGCCCGCATCAGCGGCACTATCCACCATCGATTGCACATCGGCGTCGTCGGTAAGGTCGGTGTTGACGGACAATATCTCGCCGGGCGCGTCGACACGCTGTCCCAGCGCGGTCGTCTCGCCGAGACCGTCCTCGTCGATGTCGGCACCGACAACGGTGAGGCCGTTGGTCGCCAGCGCGACGGCGGTTGCCTGTCCGATGCCCGACGCCGCACCCGTCACGATCGCTACGTTCTCCGGCCGGAAGTGTGGGTCCTCGAGCACGAGGAGGTCGTCCGCAGTCAGGTCAGGCTCGGCGAGCGTGAAGTCGTCAGTCGACATGGTACAGTATCTATCCGATACAACGGCTAAAATGGTGCGTCGGGTGTGTTGGCGCCGAACACTGGCTCCCGAATCGGGCGTCCGGCCCCGTTTACCGACCCGTTCCTGACGACGTCTCTCCCGTCGCCACGCCCAAATTTCCCACCGGGTGACGCTTGCCTAGGCCAATTCGCACGTCGGTGACCGCCGACACTGCATCACCCATCGGACCGATCGAGCGCCACGGCGCCCCCGTCACCGTTGCAGTGTGACTCGCGTCTCGCCGTCCTGATCCTCGACAGCCACCAAGCCGTCATCACTCAAATCGCCGAGCAGGCGACGGAGCCAGTCACGTCCGTGTTCGCCGTCGGGCGTGTAGTCGACACGAATCGTGTGCCCAAGTTCGTCAAGCGACAGGGCCCCGTGTTCACCGAGGGTCCGAATAATTCGGCCCCGGAACTGTCGACGACTACCCTCGAACGCGGGCTGCGTCGGCACGTCTGGCGCTGTGAAATCGCCAGTCTGGTAGGCCCGGCAGGTCTCACGCCACGGACACTGCGCCTCGTCGCAACGCGGGGTTGGGGTGCAGGCGAGCGCCCCGAGTTCCATGATCGCATTGTTCCAGATCCGCGACTCGTCTGGTGGCTTGAGGTCCTGGGCAGTCGTCTCGAATGCCTCGTCCCGGTCGGGCAAGTCGAACACCCGATAGAGCACGCGCTCGACGTTGGTGTCGACCACGGCGTTTCCAGCGTCGAACGCAAAACTCGCGACGGCATTGGCGGTGTAAGGGCCAACACCCATCAGTTCGGTCAGCTCCGCGGGAACAGTCGGGAACTCCCCGTCGAACTCCGCGAGAATCTGCTGGGCGGCCTCGTGGAGATATCTGGCGCGGTTGTTGTACCCGAGACTGTGGGCCGACCAGAAGGCGACGACGTCTGCGCGGTCCGCGTCGGCCAGTGCCTCGACCGTCGGCCACCGCTCGAGAAACGCCTCCCACGGGTCGACGATCCGGTCGAGCTGGGTCTGCTGGCTCATCACCTCCGAGACGAGAATCGCGTACGGATCAGTAGTCTCCCGCCACGGAAACGGCCGGTGGTGCTCGCGGTACCAGTCGATCAACGCCGTCCGGAGTGCCGACAGATCGTCATCCGCGAGACCATCAGACGCCGGCTCTCCGGGCATCGAGGCACGGTTAGGCTGCCCGGCGTTTAGGGACTGCGATGCGACAGTTGGTGGTCCCGGCGTTCTGACTGCACCGCTCGGCACACGCCGCCGAGCGAAAGCGGTTTCCACCCGCCAGCCCTCCGGTCCCCAATGAGTCTCGACGAGCTCTCGGACGAGGTAACCGACCGCTACAGCGAACTCGGCGACGAACTCTCGGTCGCGCTCGATCGGGAGACCCGGAACGAACTCGCAATGCTGGATGCCGCCCTCGATCCGGACGAACCGGACGAACTCCTTCGGCGAGCCGTCCACATGCTCTTCCAGACTGCCGTCGAGACCGGGAACGTGGACTTTCACCTCCGTCGTGGCTACGACGTGACCTACGACGAGTACCTTTCCGGAATGACCTACGACGAGATGGCCGGCGGTGGCTTTCCACAGGCCTCGGGCGACCCCGACGACCGCCGCTACCAATTCTAAGGCGTGTCTGGGAGTCCGAGCGACAGTCGCGTGACCGTCTCGTGTTTACCGAGTCACGGGTGCCCACAGATTCTCGTGGCCAGTGGAGCCTCGGCTGCTCGGCGAATAGTCGGCATGGAACCGGCCAGGAAAACGGTCGGCTGCTTCAGGCACGAACCGGCTTACAGGTCGACGTACTGATCTTCCCACTCGCGGCGTGCTTCGATTTCCCGAGTGCCACGGCGAGTCAAGCTGTAGTAGTTGGTACGGCGATCGCGCTGGCCCTTCTCGACGAGACCTTTGTCGACGAGCGTGTCCAGATTGGGATACAGTCGACCGTGGTGGATCTCCTTCTCGTAGTACTCCTCGAGTTCGGCTTTGATCGCGAGCCCGTGGGGTTCCTCTTTCCCGGCAATCACGTACAACAAGTCACGCTGGAATCCTGTCAGGTCGTGCATCGGTAATGTCTGTCCGCTCTTTCATATCGGATTATATTAAATATGTCGTTCCCAATACGTGCGTTCCCGGCGGTCGCGCGACTCGGGGTCTGCGAGCGTGGCCGCCACCCGGGACAGTGAAACGGCGCGCAGAGACCAGCGGCGTTGTCTCTCCTGCGCGGAGCCGCCGATTCGGCGACGGCAGGTCCCGGGATGCAGAATGGCGTCTCGCGGGAGCCAATGAGCGATGTCCCGTAACCTCAGCGCTCCGATACGAGGCCGATTTATTCGATTCTGAGACGTGCATCTCGTCCCCGACACGACGGGATCCTTACACAGCACGATGCTCGACCGATGGCTCCGGCCGGCGGCCCATGACGGAGCGGCCGTCGGTGTGCACACGCGGCTGACCGGTCTCGAGCTCACGGCGACAGACGAGTCTCTCGTGGTCGGTGGTCGGTAAAGGAAAGCAGTTCGCGTGGGAAACCACGCGAACGCTTGCCGCCCTGAATTGGTCCCCGCTGACGCTTCGGCCCTCCAAGCGAAGCGTCACCTGGGGAAATAGGTGGAAGGGCCTTAAATGTACCGGCGGGAGGTCGCTCAGACCCGTACAGGCCGCGCGATTCGGGCCCTGCCGCTTCGCCTCAGGCTCACATGTGTTCTTCCTCGAGGACCCACCCAAGTGCCCGCCGATAGTACGTGAACATCTGGCGCACCCCCTCGTGGCGCATATCCTCGTCTTCGAGGTGCTCGATCAAGAACTCGTACTGTTCGCGGACCTCCGATTCCGAGCGCATGTGCGGGCCTGTGCCCGTGGCGCGTATCAACCATTCGGCCCGAGCCCGCCACCGGGGGGTCAATCATCCGCGAGCCTAAGGGGATCGGTCCCCGATGGACCGACATGGAAATCCGGGGCGAGCGGGAGTGCCGCGAGTGCGGGACGCGGTGGTCGTACTTCGACACCGGATCCGTCGCCTGTCCGAGTTGTGGTGACGTCCGGAGCGTCGGGGTGGGGGACGGGGCCGTCCACACGGGCGGTGCGGCCGAGCTCGACCTCACGGCGGCCCGGGCGGCCATCGACGACGAACCCCTCGAACGGATGGCCGCATTGGCGGCCGAAGCCGGACGCGAGTACCGCCGAGCGGCCGGGTTCGTCGACGCCGGCGAGGTTCGTCCACTCGACGACACCGATCTCGTGGCCGCCGAGCTCGAGACCGTCGGGGCGAGGCTCGCCAGGGTCATGCGCCCCGAAGACGCCGCCGAGGGCTACGTCTTGACGCTCCTCGCCGGCGAGCGTCCCGGGCCGACCGAGGTGCCGGACGCCTTCTGGCCCGAGCGGGGGTTGGCCGTGGCACGGGCGGTTGGCGACTTCCAGCGGGACCTTCGGACGCACCGCGAAACGGTGTCAGGGCCGCTCGCCCGGCGCCTCTCGACGATCAGGGCCCACCGCAAGCGGATCGAAGCGCTCGACGGCGACGTCGATCCCCGGGACGCTGAGCGCCTCGTCAGGGCAGCTCGCGACCTATACGAATACGTCGTCCACGACGACGAAGCCGCCCTCGCCCGCATCGACGATAGACTGACCGAGTGACGCCGGGTCCGTCGCCCGGCGGACTGCCTAGGGCAGGTCCACGTCGACGCCTGCCTGCAGCCCGGCTGCCTTGATCGAGTTGTACAACAGCATGGCCCGGGTCATCGGGCCAACCCCGCCCGGAACGGGCGTGATCTTGCTCGCCTTTGTCTTCGCCGTCTCGAAGTCGACGTCGCCGACGAGCTCGTAGCCGCGATCGGTGTCGGCGTCGACGCGGTTGACCCCGACGTCGATCACGACCACCCCGTCCGAGAGCATGGGCCCGTCGATCAGTGCCGGCGCCCCGGCCGCGGCAATCAGGAGGTCGGCCCGGCGGGTGTGCGCCGCGAGGTCCGCGGTCCGCGAGTGACAGACTGTCACGGTGGCGTTACCGCCAGCCTGCTTTTGCACCAGGAGATTCGCCATCGGTTTGCCGACGATCCGCGACCGGCCGACGATGACGGCATCCATACCCTCCGGATCGACACCGCTCGCCTCGAGGAGTTTCTGGATGCCATGCGGCGTACACGGTTTGAATCGCGGGTAGCCGGCGACGAGCCGCCCGACGTTCGTGGGGTGGAACGCGTCGACGTCCTTGGCCGGGTCGATCCGCTCGATCACTTCCCGGTAGTCGACGTGGTCGGGGACCGGCGACTGGACGAGGACGCCGTTGACGTTCTCGTCGGCGTTCAGCTCGTCGATGACGTCGAACAGGTCCGCAGCCGGCGCGTCCAACTCGAGTTCGACGTCGCGGGTGCCGATACCGAGCTCCTCGCAGTCCTGTTGTTTCATGGAGACGTACGTCTCGCTGGCCGGATCCGGACTCATCAGGACCGTCGCCAGCGTCGGCCTGGCGTCGGCGTCAACGAGCGTCTCGACCGCTCCCGAGAGCGCCTCTCGCAGGTCCGCCGCGACCGCCTCCCCGTCGATCACCTCGGTCATGCTCCAAGGGGCTCCGCGCCGGGTAATCAAACCTCCGACTCTGTGGGTCGCTACGCGTAGATCGGGTACTCGTCAGTCAGGGCGTCGACGCGATCGGCAACCTCGGCCGCCACAGGCGAGTCGTCGGGATCGTCGATGATTCTGGCGATTAGGTCCGCCACCTCCCGGCAGGCGTCCTCGTCGAATCCTCTGGTCGTCAGCGCGGGCGTGCCGGCGCGAATCCCCGAGGCCACGAACGACGAGCGCGTCTCGCCGGGGACGGTGTTGGCGTTCACGATGATGCCGACCTCCTCGAGGGCGGCCTCGGCGTCCTTGCCAGTGGTGTCTGGGTGAGAGTCCCGCAGGTCGACGAGCACCAGGTGGTTGTCGGTCCCGCCGGAGACGAGCGAGAGGCCGTTCGCGCTGAGTTGCTCGCCGAGGGCCGCGGCGTTGCGGACGGTCTGCTGGGCGTACTCCTCGAACTCGGGGTCGAGGGCCTCCCCGAACCCGACGGCCTTGCCGGCGATATTGTGCATCAAGGGACCGCCCTGCAAGCCGGGAATGATCGCAGCGTCGACGTCGTCACCGAACTCGGGTTCGGCCATCACGATCCCGCCACGGCCAGCACGGATCGTCTTGTGCGTCGAACCGGTTACGAAGTCCGCGATACCCACCGGCGAGGCGTGCACGCCGGCCGCGACGAGACCGGTGTAGTGGGCGATGTCGGCCATGTGATAGGCGCCAACGGCGTCGGCGATTTCCTGAAACGCCGCCCAGTCGACCTCGCGTGGATACGCCGAAAACCCGGAGACGATCATGTCGGGGTCGACATCCTCGGCCTGGTCGCGGATCGCTTCGAAGTCCAGCCGGCCAGACTCCGGATCGACGTCGTACCGCCGGACGTCGTAGACCTCCGCGGTGACGTTCGCGGGATGCCCGTGCGAGAGATGTCCACCGCTCTCCAAGTCACAGGAGAGAATCGTGTCTCCCGGATCCAGCGCGGCGACGTAGACCGCCATGTTGGCCTGCGAGCCCGAATGGGGCTGGACGTTCACGTACTCGGCGCCCCACAGCTCCTTCGCTCGATCGATGGCGAGTTGCTCGACATCGTCAGCGAACTCACAGCCCCCGTAGTAGCGTTCGCCGGGGTACCCCTCGGCGTAGATGTTGGTCAGCTCCGAACCCTGTGCCGCCAGGACGGACTCGCTGACGTGGTTTTCACTGGCGATCATCGCCAGCGTGTCGTTTTGTCGCCGCCGCTCGCCCTCGAGGGCGTCGGCGACCGCCGGATCGGTCGCCCTGACTGTCTCGTAGCTCATGGACGGGGGGTCGACTGGCCGGGGTAATAATCTACTCATCCGGCTGGCCCGAACCCACCAACGATCCGACGGGAACCAGCTAAATAATTTATCATTGCGTTTAAACTCACAAACCTCGAACTGTGGCTCACACCGCCAGACGGCGAGGCCGTCGACGAGATGGACGCGTCAGTCTTTCCTTCCATCGGCCAATAAAATTAAATACGGGTATCGGGCATATCCGGGTGGGAATGCTTGATACATCGCTACACGAGGAGTCCGTTGCCGACATCGTGTCCGCGGGACTCGACGGGGCCGACGAAGACGTGCTCGTCGTGAACCCGACGAAAGCCACCATTCGGGCAATCGTCGACCAGTTAGGGGACGTTTCGGAGGCCCCGACCCTGCGAATGATGGCTGACGAGGGACCGCTCAAGGAACTCACCGATGACTTTCTGGTCGCGAGTGCGATCGCGGACATGATCGACGCCGGCCGGCTGGAACTCCGGATTCTCGAAGCCGTGCCCCGCACGTCGCTGTTGGTGTCGCCCTCATCGGTCGTGTCGCTCGTCAACGGCGGCGGCCAAATCGCCGGCCTCACCACGACCGAAGACGGGTTCGTGACCTCGACGGTCGAATACTACGAAGCCCTCTGGGAGGACGCGCCAGCCTTCACGCTCAGGACACCCCCACTGTCGAACGTGCGCAACACCTTGGCCGAGGATATCGGCGAAGAGACGGCCGAAGACTTCGACGCCGTCCTCGACGCCCTCGACGAGGCCATCGGCAACGGCAACGGCCTCGACGAGGTCACGATCAGTCTGCTAGTGGCCGGCCGCAACGGCGTGCTGCTCTACGATATCAGCAAGTGGGGCGAGGACATCGGCCTCGCGAGCAAAGCCACGTTCTCCCGGACGAAAACCCGCCTCGAAGACAAGAACCTCATCGACACCGAGAAGGTGCCAATCGACGTCGGGCGACCACGCCTCCGGCTCCGACTGGACGAGAGCGAGTTGGACGACACCGACATCGAGACGATGGTCGCGCAGGCAACCACCGCACTGAAAGAGGCGTAGCCTTTTCTCCCCGCCAGGCCTCGACCGGTCATGGCGATCGGACTCGTCGGATCAGGCCCTGCCGTCGACGCCGTGACTGCCGCCCTCGGTGACATTGGTGTGACGCCTGTCGAGATCGCGCCGGAGGAGGTCGGGACCCACGACTGTGTCGTGGCCGCCGGGGCCAGTTCGGATGACGTGCTGACGGACGTCAACCGCGCGGCCCGGAACAGCGAGACACCCTGGATCGGCATCGAACTCGGGGGCATCGGTGGGGTCCCGGTTGCGGAGGCAGCAGTGGCCGGGTTCGGTCCCGAAACCGGCTGCTACGACTGTCTCCACGGTCGTGTCGAAGCGAATACCGACGACGCCGACAACGCAGTGGGGTCATCAGCTCCGACGGCGCGGTACGCCGGTGCCGTGGCTGGGCTGGCGGCGGCCGAGTACCTCGACGCCGCCGACGACCACATCTTTGGAACCGTCCACGAGATACCCCACGGCGAACGGCCACTCCTCCCGCTCCCGCACTGTCCATGCGGTGAGACACCCGAACCTCCATTGGAGCTGACGAGCGTCGACCGACCGTTGGACGACGCAATCGAGCGTGCCGAACGCGCCTTGGACGACCGTGTCGGTATCATCCAGCAGGTCGGCGAGACGGAGTCGTTCCCGGTGCCGTACTACTTGGCTCGGCTCTGTGAGACGGACGGCTTCAGCGACGCGACTGCGGCGCGGGACGCCGCCGGCGTCGCGCTCGACTGGGATACCGCGTTCATGAAGGCGCTAGGAGAAGCGCTGGAACGCTACTGCGCCGGCGTCTACCGCACTGACCAGCTAATCGAGGGGCCGCCGGCGGCAGTCGAGAACGCCGTCCCGCCATCCGCGTTCGTGTGTCGGGACCAGCCCGACGACGGCACGACACTCAGGTGGGCCGATGGACTGGATCTCCACCGGGAGACCCAGGCCCGACTCCCCGCGGCGTTCGTCCAGTATCCACCACCGACGCCACGGTATCGACCGGCCATCACGACCGGCCTCGGTCTCGGCAACGGTGGCGTCGAGGCGGTTTTGGCTGGGCTGACCGAGGTTGTTGAGCGCGACGCCGCTATCCTGGCCTGGTACTCGACGTACGAGCCGTTGGGCCTGACCGTCGACGACGAAGGCTACGCCGGTCTCGTGGCACGGGCCCGGTCGGCCGATCTCACCGTGACGCCGGTCTTACTGACCCAAGACGTCGACGTCCCTGTCGTCGCGGTGGCCGTCCAGCGCGAGGACTGGCCCCGGTTCGCGATCGGGCTGTCCGCGAACCTCGATGCCGGCCAGGCCGCCCGCGGCGCCCTCGCCGAGGCACTCCAGAACTGGATGGAGCTCCGCGGCATGGGCCCCGAGAACGCTGCCGACGCGTCCGGCGCGATCGGTCACTACGCCGCGGATCCCGGAGTGCCCAGCGACTTCGTCTCGCCCTCAACGACGGTGCCGGCTGAGACAGTCGGCGCCGCCGATTCGCCGACCGGTGCCGCGGCACTCGAGACCCTCCTGGGGACGCTCGAGTCGGCCGGCCTGACGGCGTACGCCGCTCGGACGACGACGCGCGACGTCGCCGATCTCGGATTCGAGGCCGTTCGGGTGCTCGTGCCCGGCGCCCAGCCGCTGTTCTTCGGGGACCCGTACTTTGGCGAACGAGCCGAGCAGGTCCCGGAATCACTCGGGTACGCGCCGACGCCCGACCGGGACCACCACCCCTATCCCTGACCCGGGTCGGTCAAATCCCGAATGTCACCCGGATCATGTCCCGCGTCCCGGGACCGAGGCCGACGGCGATGATCGCCCCGAGCAGGATGATGGCAAAGCGAGCGCTCTCGGAGAGGAACTCCTCGTCGAAGAGGGCGATAATCCCCGTGGCGACGAGTAGCTTGAGGGCGAGGAAGGGCCAAGAGTCGCCGACGACAGCGGTGACGCCGGCCGGCTGGATGGCGTGCGCGAAGTCGACAACCACGCGGTTGAGGGGGTGCTTGGCGCCGTATGCGGGCAGGCCGAAGATCCAGGTGAAGTCCGAGGCGAGGACGTTCGCCACCCCATCGATCGCGTGGGCCCACAGGACGACGAGGCCGATGTACCCGGTTCCGGCGTGAATCCCGGGCTTGAGCCGGTCGATCCCACCGTAGATCCCCGCCGCGAGGGCCGTCGCAAGCGTGACGACCGTGACGAGCACCAGCGGGTGGAACGAGACGTAGTCGGTAGTGAACGCGAGCACGACCAGATACCCGAGCGTCGCGAGCACGGCGACGAGGCCAAACCCGGCCATGGGTCGGTAGTACGTCTCGGTCACTCCCTCGCGGTCGAGCCACTTGGCGGCCAGGAGCCCGGCGAGCGCGACGACGAAGACGGTGCCGTAGATAACCGGGCTGATGAGGAGCGTGTTGAGGGGATAGTCGAGGGGCGGATTCACACCAGCGACCCGAGCCGCGTCGAACGCGTCTTCCACGACCCGGAGGACGCCGCCGAAGAGCATCAGCGGCACGAGGGCGTACAGGAACTCGCGGTATGGGCGGAGGTCGAGGCGAGCTAACAGCAGGTAGACGCCGAGGAGCATGAAGAGCAACACGGCCATGTAGCCGATTTCCGAAACAAGGGTATAGCCGGGCTCCGCAACGAAGGCGTCACCCACTGCTGCCGTGTTGCACGCGGCCGCCGTGTCACCCAGTTGGACGCTGCCATCGCTGGTGATAACGGCACAACGAGCGCCGGCGGCGTCAGCCTGGACCGGCCCCCAGAAGTACCGCCAGACGAACCCGCGGTAGACCGTCTGTGGGAACGCCAGCGCGCCGGCGACGAGGGCGACGACACCGGCGACGAACACCGAGATCCAGGCTCGCTCGGACGAGACCTCACCGACACCGGGGACGTCCATGCAGGGGCGCGGTCTGCTGGGGAGTTGACCCTTCCGGTCGCGTGCGACGGCGGGAAACGGACCGACGACCGTCACTCTGGGCTGAGACGGGCTATCGCAACACTAGACGCAACAAACGAGACCGGAGTCTCGTGTCGTCGCGATACTGTCGACACGTCGGACCGCTGTACGTGTGTCGCGTTTGAAGCTCGGTTTCGAGTACGGCCCGGGCGCAACCATCGACGACGCCACCCCAGGTGAGCTTCAAGGCTGCACTTCCAGAATCGCCGCCATACCGCATGTCGTAAGCCGGCGTCCTCGGAGAACGGCTCCTCGTGGGCGTGGGTCGTGATTCCCCAAGTGTTCGACTTTGATGTCACAGCGACCACGACCGTGTCGTGGCGAGTGGTGCTCAGATACACGGCATCGGTCCCCCTGATCGGCCCGCTCTCGATCGAGTGAAAGATGTACCCGACAGCTGGCAATCTGCGCCCAATTCCCCCAATGGACTCCTGCAAGGCTCAGGAGTAGAGGGTAGAGAGCCTTGCTGAAGACAACGCACGGGTCTGATAATTTTTTCCTCGGGATCTGTCAGCGAACCAAGCTACAGTACTTGAGATATCTCACGTGGGTAGACGGGGGATTTAATCGGTCACACCAGGAGCCAATACCCCCGACCACGCGACCGGTTGATACGACTTGGGATGATGATGGCTGACCGATGATGTCAAAACCGGTGAGACAGAAGTATTACCGACCGCACCAACCACCTCATGTTTACCTGTAATGACGTCACCGCAGGGGTGGAAACCCATCCCAGGGATCCCCGTGTCACGGGGGATGCACTTCGATGCATACCAAGCGACAGTGAAGTCGGTACCGTGCTGCTCGTCGGTGTAGTCCACGACCACCCTGCGAGTACGTATCGGGTCGCAAGGATCCTCGAAACGGTCACACCTGACTTCCTTGCCTTGGAGCTTCCGCCGCTCGCGTTGCCACTCTTTCGGATGTATGCTCGCGATGTGCAGACTCCACCGCGGTTAGGTGGTGAAATGAGTATGGCCATTCAGGCTGCTGCCGACGTCGAATCGGTTGGAATCGATGGCCCCAATCGACTGTACCTGCGAATGCTCATAGAAAAATTTGCCACCCGACGTCTCCCGGGAAGATACATTCCTTCTGTTCTACGGGATTTCGTTACAAGTAGCGCCCAAGCGGTGACGTGTCGAATGGGCGCTCTGTTCGGGGCATTAACGCATCTCAAGGTACGAGTGTATTCCCGTAACGAATACGATTGCACATTGCTCGATTCTCCATCCGTGCAGGCCGCACACGAAACGACGCATCTTTCTCAACAGCGGGCGTTCTTGCAAGCGATTCAGGTTCCTCAGTCGGTCCAAGTTATTGACCGAACTCGGGAAGAGAGCATGGTGGCTCAGCTTCATGAACTACGAGAGGACGGTGACGTAATTGCCATTATCGGGATGGAGCATCTCGATACGATATCGGAGCTCATCTCGAGGAAATCGGACGTATCGAAAGAATAGTCGGTGGTCTTATTTGATGCGCAATACGTGAGAAGGCTCGGTGCTATCTCGTTCGATGACGACGCGGTCACTGGCGATCTCGGCGACTGACTCTTCGTCCAAACGGAACATCTTGTCGTCCTGTATTGACCCTGATATCCAAGGCCCATACCCCGATAACAGACCGGGGGTCGGTCGAACGTAGGCAGTTCCCGCGTGTATCCGGTCAAGCACACCTACGATGTCCCCGCGGGGGGTAACGAGTGCCTTTCCCTCGTCATGGGGTTTGAGCCTGCGAGCCATTCATCTCTCCATTCAGTTTTCAGGAACTCTCGCTAGAGGTTCGTCTTGAGCTGAATTTCGTCGCTGGTTATGCTGTCGACCTTCGAGTGCCGGAGCTCGTAGGAGTCCTCACCTTCCTCGGACCATCCGAGGCGACGACGAATACTCTGGGAGAGGTTTTCGTCAGGTTTGATGTGAGCTGTCGATCCGGATACGCTGTCAACGGTACCAACCATATCGCCATCGGCGGTCACGACGCTCTTGCCTTCGTCTTCAGACTGGAAGTTTCGTGCCATGGTAAGTCCTCCCTCGCGACATGAGGGGTTAGTCCTTACATCGCTAATTTTATATCTCTATTTTCCGGCTGCGTATCAGTCCCAGACCGCTTCATCATCACGTGAGTCGAAGAATTCTGTTTCTTTCTCATCAATTGTCACAGTTAGCTCCGGCACAGTAGAATAGACCAAGACAGGTGCCCTCTCCTCATCTTCC
This sequence comes from uncultured Halobacteriales archaeon, assembly GCA_964383875.1. Taxonomy (GTDB): domain Archaea; phylum Halobacteriota; class Halobacteria; order Halobacteriales; family Haloarculaceae; genus CAYLJD01. The sequence continues at coordinate 5,643 of CAYLJD010000012.1, read as the reverse complement.
GAAACGTCGAACAACAGAAGAAAGGGCCGTATCTCTGTAAATTACCCACGACGAACGTCGTCGGCTTTCACCATGGACTCCCGATCGGATCAACGCTGGTGCGGGGACACACCCGCTTTCGTTCAGCGTCCTGGTGTTCATACGCATGCCTACGGGTGCGGCTCCGCCGGAAGACGTGTGCGACCGGCGGAGGAGTGGAAAGCAGACGGTCCTCGCGGCACCACGGAACGTGTCGACGGGTCCGTGCGGGAGGACGGCGCCGCTCGTGCTCACGTCGTGTGCAACCGGGACCGTGCACCGAATCTCCATACGACAATTGGTTCCGGTATGCCATTTGTCAGTACACCCCGGCAGGGGAGTCGATCCTGCCAACGGCGGTTGGCACACTGGCACGAGAACGCGCTTCCTCCCCCCTGAAGCGGTGGGTTTCCGCGCTGGACTCCTATGACGGTAAAGAGCTACGCATAGCATTCGTCGCGGCCGTTGCAAAGGACCACGATGAGGACATGAGCGAGCAAAAGTGGCTCGACAGTGCCGACATCAACACGCACGCACCAGACGAGCTCTTCGAAGAACTCAATCTCAAGGTGACCCACCAGCATGAGGCGGATACGACGACAGCTCCGAACATTGGCGAGAAGTGCGGGAACCTGGTCAAAAATCGAAGGACTCCGGTACGTATGCAGGCGTAGTGACGGCTGATTCAGGGTGAGTGCGGCGAAACGAAGGCAACCGTCGTACTGATTTCATGCCCATTCTGCAACAACGGGTTTGTATCAAAAGCCAAGGGTTTCAACAAAGCCACGTTCGGAGTTATAAGACGGGATTACGCATGGTGATCATTCTCTGGGCCAAGAGCCGTCGAGCGATCACAACAAGGCCGTTCCCGAGCCCCGTGCCGAATATCGCCTGTTCCGCTTTCAAGTTGGGCAGGATGGAACTCACGAGAATTGTCGAGCGATCCACTAGAAGAAGTCGGCCTATCGCAGCATTGTCAGCATGCGCATCCCCGTGTAACCAGTCCAGACCGGAAATAAACGCCGTGGCGGTTGGCACGATATCCCGAAGTTGATCTTCTAATGGTTCGTTGACCGCACCGATGAGCAACTCGACTCCGGCCCCCACCTCATTGAGGGTGGCGACGAGACCCTCGGTTAGCAACCACTCGTCGCCGAGCACGAGGACGATCTCCTCAGTTGCCGTCTCGATGAGTTCCTCCGTCCGGTTTTCAATCGCGTCCCGACCGGATATTGCCCATACCTCCTGGCCAAGTTCATCGCCATCTGTTTCGGCGAGCCTGACCGCGTCGAGTGCGTTGTGAAGGCGCTCAACGCGGTCTTCGTACTGGTCGCGAAGGGTGTCAGTCGCTTCGTCTAGCGAGACTGTCCGAAACCGCTGTGGGCTCGAATGTTGAATTTCGACCAAACCCTGGGCTTCCAGTACGCGGATCGCATCGTACACCCGCGTCCGAGGAACCTCTGTTACTTCGCTGAGTTTCTTCGCTGTTCCCATCTCTAACCGCGACAATCCCACGAAACACCGCGCCTCGTACTCCTTTAGTCCGAGTTGCTGAAGTGCTTCAATTGCTTCCTCTATGTTTTCCGTTTCGTTCATTGGAGTGCCTCGCCTTGTCCGAACTGAGCTAAATTTTGTATAGATTGTGGAGTTATTTAACGTTTATCGCCGAAGCCTTGTCGTAGATCTCGCTCCGGGAGATATACGCAACGAAAGCAGAATTTTGTTCTCAATGCACAATTTGGATGGCCACAATTGGAACTCGACTTGGAACAACTCTACTGTAGGCCAACCGCTTCCTTTGCGGGTTGGACTGTTTCAATACCCAGGGTCGGCTCCAAAATACGGAGCGTCCGCAGCAAGAATGGCAACAGTGGCCACACCGACTGTGCCCCTCGTGAGCTCTAGGCACTTCTTTCAGCCATACTCTTTCCCCCTCTAACGACAGGACCATCGCGAATCGCTTCGAGAATATATGGGGTACAGCTATGTGATGAAATCATTTCTCCAGCAGGCGGTTAATCAGTCCTGTCCAAGGGGCACTCACCGGAGAAAGGGCCCAATCGGTGTGCCAGCAACGGAGTCGTCCACCGGACTGCCTCGGTTGCGGCTAACGTCCTGGCGTTTCCCAACGGGTCCAGTAGGGGATCGACGAGATCTCTAGCTCGTCGTCCTGGAACCAGATATGCGACAGTTTGCCGTGGAGTCCACCCGGCAATTCCGTCATGGCCACATTGAGTGTCCCAGCAATCTCGTCCATCAAGGATTGTGCTCTTGACCGGGAGCAATTCACAGCTGCCTGTACTTCGCACGTCGAGGTCGCCCCACCTGCCATTCCGTGAGTCTGTTTCTCCGCACCAAACTCCAGTACATCCACCCCTTTCTGGATCTTGCCCTGTTTGTTCTTCGAGGACATCGCACTGGCAAGCTTGACATCCTCTTCCTGATTGTCAAGCCGATTCTCCTTCGACTCAAGCCGATCGTCGAGGTTGCTGGGTTTTGTGAAGACGCCTGTGATGTTGGACTCAAGCAGTGCCTCAAATTCATCGATACGATCGACGTCCTCACGGAGGTCATTGATCGCCCGTTCTAGATCTTCGATTGTCTCGATTACGGCACTCATTGATCGACGACATCCGCCGCCTCTTCCGCGAGCTGGCCGTGCTCCTAGACGACGCCGAAGAACGTCGCGACGATCAAGGCAGTGATTTCACGGACGCTCACGCTCGTCCCTTGCTACTTGTGCGTCTCTGCGATTAACCGATCGAACACGAGTGTATCGTTCTCCCGGAATTCCTGCGCATCGTCAGCGAATCGTGTACAGGCAGCCCACCCCCGAAACGGGGCGGTGTTTCGGACGAGCGTTCCACGCTAGCTCGTGCGAGATATCGCCGACACCCAGCACTTCCGTGCAAGAGGGCCGTCTGCGAGGGGTTAGGACCTCCCGGTCGCATGAGGAGCGCCGGACAAACCGTCGGACTGTGCACTGTACCGTGTTCCGACATCTGAACCTGCAGTGTCCGAGTCGGGCCGGTGCCACCTGTCGCGTCCGCCCAACCGACACGAACGCACCGCTGAGCGGTTGTCCCGTCGAAAGTGCGAGGGCAAGACGCTCCGTCTTGCACAGGGGTCAGTGCGAGGGAAGGGATTCGAACCCTTGGACCCCTACGGGAGCGGATCTTGAGTCCGCCGCCGTTTCCAGGCTTGGCTACCCTCGCGCCTGCCGCGTCCTGCAGTCGCTTGTTCCACCCTGCTGCGCATAAAGCTTGTACGATACCGGGGCGCCAACAGTGGTGAGGGGTCGGCAGGCGTGCCGCCTCCGAGCCCCCAGCGGTGAACGGATCGGGGACACACACGGCCACTCCCGGAACACCTACCCTCTCAAAGCTCCAACCAGTCACCAATGGACGACCACACCCGGGACCCGACCGTGCCCGCACCGTCCGGTCATCCGACGGGGTGGCGGGCGGACGGGCAATGGGAGCACGCGACCCTCCGGCAAGCTGTCGTCCACGGCGTGCGCCTCTACAACGACGGGGCGTACCACGAATCACACGACTGCTTCGAAGCAGAGTGGTTCAACTACGGCCAGGGGACAACCGAGAGCCGCTTCCTCCACGGCATGGTCCAGGTCGCCGCCGGCGCCCACAAGCACTCTCATTTCCAGAACGACGACGGCATGCGCTCGCTGTTTCGGACGGCCCAGCAGTACCTCGCGGAGGTCCCGCACGATTTCTACGGTGTCGACGTGCTCGACGTCCGGACGACCCTCACGAACGCCCGCGAGGATCCGGCGGCACTCAACGACTGGCAGATCCACCTCGACGGGGCGGTTCCGACCGCCACCGAGGCGGACTACGCCTACGCAGACGCCGTGGACTGAGTGCGCACCGAAACCTCAACGATTTTGACGGGGGACGGACAACCACCGCCGATGCGCGTCGAGCGGCGCGGTGGCAACACCCCGGAGGTGGCCATCGTCGGCGGGGTTCACGGCGACGAGCCCTGCGGCAAAACAGCGATCGAGCGGACACTGGACGCGGATCTCACCTTCCGCCGGCCGGTAGCGTTCGTCGTCGCGAACGAGGAGGCACTGGCAGCCGGGACGCGGTACGTCGACGAGGATCTGAATCGGGCATTCCCCGGCGATCCCGAGGGCGACACCCACGAATCCCGACTGGCCGCGCAGCTGTCGGACCTGCTCGGCGGGTGCCAGGCGCTTGGCCTCCATTCGACGCAGTCCTACGGGTCGGCGTTCGCCATCGTCGGTGCCGTCGACGATTTCGCGCGAGAGATCTGTCCCCGACTGTCGATCGAGGCTGTCGTCACTGCCGGGGAGTTCGTCCGCGGCCGGATCTTCGCCGGCGTCCCCCGGACGATCGAGGTCGAGTGTGGCTACCAGGGGTCTCCCGCGGCTGCGGACACTGCGACGACCATCGTCAGGGAGTTCCTGGCGGCCACCGGCGCAATCGACGAACCGGCGAATCCCCAGCGCGACGTGCCGGTCTACGAACTCACGAAGTCCATCGAGAAAGGCACGGCGTCTGACTACGAGGTGTACGCGTCGAACTTCGAGAAAGTGCCAGCCGGCGAAGCCTTCGCGGCCGCCGACGGCGAACCGGTCCACGCCAGAGAGGCGTTCTACCCGGTGCTCATGTCTCCGTACGGCTACGACGACCTGTTCGGGTATGCCGCAACCCGCGTCGATACTCTCCCCTAACCGGTCAGGGCCTCGAGGCGCTCGAGGTAGGCCTCGCGGGGGACCTGGTAGAGATCGCGGACGTCGATCTCACCGGCCGAAAATCTGGCGGCCAGATCAGTCGCGCAGTCAGCCGCGGCCCGGCGCGTCTCGGCCCGTTTGGTCGGCAGCGACACGTCCGGTTCGAGGGACAGCGTCACGTACCAGTCCGCGTCGGCGGGCGGCCGATCGCGACCGGGTCGTCGACCTCGCTGGCCTTTGCTGACGTAGATCGTCGGCAGACACGGCGCGGGGAACGTCACGGTGTCGAAGACGTCGGGCCGGAAGACGAGGACGATCTTGGTCGTCTCGTCGCTCCAGACCTCCCACCCCTCGGGGAGGGACTCGAAGCCCATGGGTGGTACGATGGGTCCATCGGGCAAGAAGTCCGCGATCCACCCCCTGCCGGGCCACTTAAAGGCGGGCGTCGGTAGCCGTGGATAGCCACCCATTACTGCCCGACGGCGCCTGGACCGATCCGCCCACGGTCGGTCGAATTTTGGCCTGAGCCGGACAAACTATATACGCGTAGGGTTCTCATACAATAAACAGTATCGGTGGTTTCCCATCGAACACCTCAGACCAGACCGGCACACGCGTGCGGGCCACTCCGCGTGGTACGTGGTCCCATGGCACGGTACCGACGACTTTACCGGGCTCTGGCCCCCAGGTATTGGCCGCCCACCCGACGTGACCGACACCAACCCGTGATAGCATGACAGAGCACAAACAGACACTCGAAGCGCTAAGCAAAGAATACCGCGACACGATCCCATCGGACCTGCGGCAGACCCGGTCGTTCGACTGGTATCTGGACGAACTCTACGCCGACCCCAAGATCGCCCGGTCGGCCCACCAGCGGATCGCCGACATGTTCGACTTCTACGGGA
>CAYLJD010000011.1:0-45043 GCA_964383875.1 uncultured Halobacteriales archaeon | reverse complement strand
GCGGCGATGCCGAACTCGATGACATCCGGTTCCTCGTCGATCCCATCCGAGGGCGGTTGGACGCCCATTAGGTATCACAACGTCGGGAAGTCCCGAAATGCTTGTTGATCCGCGCCAGGCCCAGTGGTCCGCTGCAACCACTGCCGTGCTGCGGTACACCTATCCGGGCCCCGAACATGGATTTGGCATGGCCGTCGGTGCAGACTCGCTACCCATCGAGACAGTGAGTCTGCTTGCGCTCGTCGGAGCTGCCCTTTTGACCGTGCTCGCACTGCGACGACTCGAGGGGCCGGGTTGGAGTGTCCGCCTCAGATCCCGGTTCATCCTCGGCGTGCCGTGGGGGACGTGCATGACCGTCGCCGGACTCGTAGGCGTCTACCTCCTCCTCCAGGTATCCGGGGAGTCATTAACCAATCCCCTCGTGGTCCCGTTCCGCGCGTGGTCGTACGAGTATCCGCTCGGGATGCTGCTCGCCCCGTTTTCCCACTCGAGCCTCTCGCACATCACGGGAAATCTTCTGGCGACGGTCGTCTTCGCCTCCGTTGCCGAGTACGCGTGGAGCCACTTCCCGACTGCGCGAGGCAGTCACGCCTTCGCCAGCTACCGGACCAACCCGTACTTCAGAGTGCTGGCGTTCGTCGTCGGCGTGTTCCTCGTCGGAGTCTCGACGAGTCTGTTCGTTCCCGGCCCGTTGATCGGGTTCTCTGGCGTCGTGTTTGCCTGTGCGGGATTCGCGCTGGTCACGATGCCACTGCTCGCCATTTTTGCCATCGTGGCAGAACGCGTCGTGAGTCTGGCCTATACGGCCGTCCAGGATCCGGTGATGACAGCCGAGGCGAGCACCCGGTTCGTCGAACCGTGGTGGGCCCACATCGCCGTCCAGGGTCACGCTTTCGGACTGCTGGTCGGCATTCTTCTCGGAGCGACCGTGGCCCGCCGGCGGGACACATTGCCGCGGGCTCGATACGTCTGGTTCGGGACCCTCGTCTTCGCGGTCTTCGAAGCACTCTACGCCGTGTACTGGTATGGGGGTGCCAACCGCTACGTGTTGTACCGCGCCGCGGGAACGGCTGGAGTGCTCGTCCTTGCGATACTGGTCGCCACCGCCATTGCCGGCTCGGATCGGCAACTGGTACCACGCCTCGACATCTCGTCGAGGACCCTGGCAGGTGGGTTCGTACTCGCTGTCGTACTCGCGATCGGGGTCGCGGCAGTCCCGTACAATGTGGTGGATGTCGAGGGCGCCGACCCGGCCGACGGTGTCTCGGTCCGGGACTACACGGTGGTCTACGACGAGGACGTTTCGCACGGATACACCGACGCAGTGACGATTCCGTTCGTCGGTACGGCCGCCGCGGAACGGGCCGGAGCCAGTGGAGTCATCGTCACAAGCGATCGACGCAACGCCTGGGAGCAAGTCGTCCCGGCTGGCGAACTGGCGTTCGACGGTCGGAGCACGGTGTGGGTCGGCGGGCTGGGCTGGCGTGAGCGTGTCGTCGCCAACCGGACTGCCTGGAACGCCGTCGATGCCGGGTCGACCTACAAGGTGTATCTCCACAGTGAGAATCAGCCGCGGCACCTTTCCTATACGTCGGACCCGGTCAGGCTGGCGCCGACGGTCGGGGGACTGAATTTCAGCATCGAACCCACAGCGGCTGGCTATCGGCTCAACGCAACTCGCAATGGATCGGTCGTAGGGCGTGGTCCCGTACCGTCGGTCAACGAGACTGTTCGATTTGGCGCCGTATCGGTGAGCCGGACCGGTCCAGATCTCGTTCTGGCCCACGAGGGGACGAGGATCCGGGTCGCGGAGTACCAGCTCCGGACACGGCCAGATGAGTGAGGACGGTCAGGACTCGCCAGCCCACTCGATCCGGAACACCTCGGCGTCGATCGTGCGCTCGTCGGCGTCGTGAAAGTCGAACTGGTGGGGAAGCGAAAATTCCGTCCCGAAGGCGTGCGTGACGCTCCCGGCGTTGTCTGTGGCAAACGCCTCGACGAAGTCTGCACTGTCGGAATTGTGGATCGAGTAGGAGACGCCGGCAAGCGCGGCAGCCGTTTTCAGAAACGCACGATCGGCGTGTTCGTTGCTGGACTGGGCGCCGAACGGCGGGTTCATGACGACTGTCGTCGGGCCCGCGGGGCACACTGGGACCCGCGTCGCGTCCGCACGGATCCAGCCAATCGGGGTCGCCGTCGCGATCCGCCGTTCGTTCTCGCGGGCGATGTCGAGTGGATTCGAATCGAGGTCTACGCCGAGCACTGCTGATGGACCCCGGAGCGCGGCTCCCAGCGCCAGCATGCCGGTGCCACATCCGAGGTCCACCACCAGACGGTCCTCGATGTCCCCGTTGAGATCTGCCGTATGGACAAGCGTCGCAGCCAGTTCCGGTGGCGTCCGGTACTGTTCAAGATCCGCGCGGGGATCGTCGAAGCCGGCAACGACCCCGAGTTGCTGTGTCAGCTGGCTTTTCGTGCTCACGGGCGGACCTCCCACGGGCCGCCAACCGTGTCGATATCCGGTCCCGGTGAGCCGACCATGGTACCGGTACATACTTCCGATTCATATAAAAATTTGCTTACATACATAGTGGTAATTCCTTTCGGGTCGGCCACTCACCAGGTGCCGTGGAAGGTATCGAACGACAGGGCGTCGAGGGGCTCGTCGCCCACCGCGATGCGATACTCCTGCGGCGTCAGGAGCGGACTGTCGAACTGTGGTCCGTCGTCGGTGGTGATCCGGGGGCATCCGGTGTTGACGTACGCGTCGAGACCGAAGTTCCGGAGGCGATCCGGTGTCACCTCGTCCATGGTGAGCAGGTACGCGTCGTCGTTCGATTCGACGATGTCGACTGCGGTATCCCACCGACCTTGGCCGATCTTGGTACAGAATATGACTCCCCAGCTGTCGGTGTCCATCGCTTTGTGGACGGCGGCGTAGCGTTGCTTTTGGAACGTTTCTGCGTCGGCGACCGAGACGGTATTGTTGACCGGATCGGCGATCACGACGCGCTTGTCCGGGTGTTCCATCGCGAGGCCGAGCGGGTGGAACTTACCACCGCCGACGTAGAGGATCTGGTCGGCGTCGACGTCGGCTGAGGCGTAGTTGCAGCCGAGGACCTGCCCCTCGTGGCTCAGTCGGTCGTCGCCCCGTCGCGTGTGGACGCGGTACCCAACGGCTTCGAGCTGCGTCCGAATGTCGTCGAACTGATTCATGTGCTGGGCGGTTGTCACGACGCCCAGATCGGCATCCTCCGATGGTGGAGCGAGTTCCGATTCGACAGCTCTGTCGACGATCGGTTCGACGTCCACGTTCGAAAACAGCGGGACGTAGATGATGTTCTCGGACTCTTTCATCGGGGAGTGCCCGAAGTGGACGAACACGTCAGTCCGCCGAAGGAGATACGTGTCGAGATCACAGGCGCCGTAGCAGGGCTGTCCGGAGAGCAGTATTGAGACGTCGTTCAGTTCGGCACGGAGATCGTCGGCGACGGCTGGCCCACGGCGCTTGAGTCCTTCGGGAAACTGCAGACCCACTGTCTCTGCGTCACGTTCGCGGACGGCCGAGGTAATCCGCTCGAGCTCGTAGTCCCACTCACGGTCGTGACGGAGGGCCATCCCAGTCCGTCGAAGATCGCCGTCTGCGTGGAGCGGTCCGTCCTGGGTCATTACGTGCGGTACCAGCTCCGCTTGTAAAACGGCGACGTTTTGGGGTTGTGTCGCTGTGTGCGGCCAGTCTCGGCGAAGCACCGGCAGGCCTATGGGCCCGGCACCCGAGGCTCCGATAATGAGCATCGAGACCGACGCGGTTGCCACCGAGGACCGATCTGTCGAGGACATTGCCACGGCACTGGGCGAGGCCATCACAGACCTGCCGGAGTACCGGGAATTCGTCGCGGCCAAGGAGGCCGTCGAGGCCGACGAGACTGCCCAGGAACGCATCCGTGAGTTCGAACGGATTCGTCAGGAGTACGTCCACGCCAGGGAGACGGGCCAGGCGACCGAAGAACACTTGCGGACGTTGCAATCAGCCCAGGAGGACCTCCACGACGTGCCGGTCATGGCCGAATTTTTGCAGGCGCAGAGTGAACTCGAAATCCGCCTCCAGGCTGTCAATGAGCACGTGAGCGACCCGCTGGCGATCGACTTCGGAGAGAAGGCTGGCGGCTGCTGCCAGGACTGAGTCTCGAAAGGTTTAGTCCCGTTACGTGAGTCGCCAGGTGTATGTCGAGCACCTCTGACTGGGGCGACTGGTTGCTTCGAGACATCGATACCGCGGAACCCGATGGACTCGCATTGTGGTACCTCGGCTGTAATGGGTTCGTTCTCAAAAGCGCAGCCGGGACCATCGTGTTCATCGATCCGTACCTGGGGACCGGCGATCCCCCGCGGACCATTCGCATGATTCCGGTTCCATTTGATCCGACAGACGTCAGAGCGGCTGACGCGATCCTCGCGACCCACGAACACACTGACCACGTGCACGGCCCCAGTCAAGCGCCGATCATGGCGGCAACAGGTGCACAGTTCGTCGGTCCGGACGCCAGCATCGCGGTGGCACGCGATGAATCGTGGACAGCGGAGTGGGACGTCGAAAGCGACCAGTTCCTCACGATTGCGGAAGATGATACGCTCCGCATCGGCGACCTGACTATACACGTCGAGGCGGCGAACGATCCGGACGCGGATCATCCGGTGAGTTACGTTATCGAGCACGATGCCGGGACGTTTTTCCACGGCGGCGACGCGCGCCCCGGCGGGTTCGACGGGGTCGGAACCGCGTACGATATCGATCTGGGGGCCTTGGCATTCGGCTCGGTTGGAATGATTCGAGACCGGAACACAGGTGACCCGTCACGAACGCGTTGGTACAACGACGAAAACGACGTTGTAACGGCGGCAAACGAGGTCAACCTCGATCGACTCGTGCCGACACACTGGGACATGTGGAAGAATTTGACTGCTGACCCGTCTGTCCTCTTCGATCACGCCCGCAGCTTCGAGTATCCCAGGGTCATCGACATCGTCGAAATTGGCGACCGGATCGATTTGTAACCTCCCCCGGTCCACATTGGGTTGCGTGAGTCGTCGGTATTCGGTTTCCGAGGTGTCTTGGCTTTTGAATCGCAGAACGTTAGGTGGCATAGTCGAGCGTTCCCGCATCCGGTCGTATGCGGCCGAGCGACGGTCGTAAACGGTCGCAGAGGGACGGGAGGGGTACCGGTTCATTACACTTTTATATAGCCGTATATCGTTTATAAAGAAGTCCATTTCTGTACCTCTGCTGGCGCAATAGGCCGTCAAACCGGCGAAATCGAGATTTAATGGAGTGTGTAGATGTGCTCTGCGTAGACGTCCTTGACACGGTCACCCCAGTCGTGGGTGTATGTATCGATGATGTCTTGGGCCACATCGCCCCGGAGATATTTGACAATGCCCCGGTCGCCAGTCCGATCCCGGAGGTGTGTCGTGAAAAAGTGCCGGAAATAGTGGGGAGTGACGTTCTCTTCGGGACCACCGCCAGGTCGGTACCACCCAGCTTCAGACGCGTGAGTTTTGACGATGTGATGAACCATATCCGGGGTGAGTCGCGCGCCCCAATCTTTCGATGTACTGACAAACAGTGGATCTGCATCCGAGGTGGTGTCGGGTCGGATGGCCAACCATCGTCGCAAATCCCGAGCCAGCTCATCGTCGACCGGGATCGTCGTCGCGCGTTTGCGTTTGTTGGACGCTGTTCGCCGTTCGTCGTTGTATACAGACCCGCGGGCGGGCTCCTCGGCGACGTAGAGCGAGTCTGGCCGCGTTTCGAGTACTGCGCGGTGAGCTGGCTCGTCGAGAGGTTCGGCCAAGTGCAGATCACGTCTGTCGAGATTGCACAATTCCCCGGCTCGCATGCCGGTTTTGAGGAGTGTCGTGACGACTGCCCGGTGGAGCGGGTGGGTGATCTCACGGACAAAGGTTCGCATCTCGGGGATTGAGAGATCCCGTCTGGCTGGATCCGTGTTGATTGCCTCGTCGATCTCCTCGAGGACGAGGGCCATCGGATTCTCGTCGAACGATCCGGCCCGCATCATGTAGTCATAAAATCTGTGGAGATACGACGCGTAGGTTGCAACCGTGCTCTCGGCCACATTCCCACGGAGTTGGTGAATGTACGCCATGCAGTCCCGGTGGTTCGCGGTTGTTACACCGAGGTCTCGGGATTGTAAGTATCCCTCAAAGTCCCTGAGCACTCGCTCGTAGGCCTGATACGTTCGTTCAGCTTTCCCCTGGTATTCGACGTCCTCCAGGAAGTATGCGATATGATCGTCCGGCTCGTCCAGCGTTGGGTCCTCAGAGGCACTCATTCGATTTTCACGTATCCCCCGTGTCGTCCGCTGTGCTGGATTTCGTTGTTCGACTGCAATCGTTGAAGGGATTCGTCGAGTCGTTGTTCGATGTCATCAGTCAGAGCGTCGAACAGGTCGTCCCACGACAGATACTTGGTCCCGTCGAGCAATTCGAGGATTCGATCGTCGAGGTCGTTGGAACGGGTGTCCGTCATCGATTCGCCATTCGTTTCGGCGCTCTCGGACCCGGCCATTTCAGGAACTTCGTCTGTCGGTGGTTTGGACGCATAACTCCGGGGGTCGAACCCCCGACGACCGGCTTGCACCATGGTCCGGACGAATTCGCTCCGGCTCATGTCCAGTTCGTCGGCGTGTTCGTCCCAAATCTTACGTTGAGATTGCGGGACGTACGTCCGAACCGCCGTTCGTTCGCTGGTCGACTCGTCGGCGGCCATGTTTCCAGTCCAGATCCGTGGACACATTAATCTGTCCCCAATTACACAGCTAAAGGGGATTATTTGGATTTCTGAATGCCTTATTTGCCGGTGGAATTATTCGACAGTCACGTTAGAGTGACAGATACACAGATAAAAATTAGATGTGTGTCTTTAGCCCCTCTCGCGTCTCGTTCAACTTCGTATGAATGTGAATCACTCACACACCACGCTTGAAATTCCGTGAATGTTCTGTCGTCACGTGCTGTCAATAATTGGAGGGAGACTCTCTAGGGGACCTCGCACCCTTGGTTGGTCATGTCGATCTCTCGAATCGACCCCGTTGAAATTGTTCCAACGATATTCTGATCGGATCAGCTGAGATTATGTGTTCCCTGGATCCGACTGATCGTTCTGCTGTGGAGGATGAGGTAATGCTGACGAGAAAGGTAATCGTCGAGGAACAGATGGGTTGTGGGGCGGGACTAGTTTTGTCAGAGTCACTGTGTTAAACGCCTCGTTGGGGTAGATTGCGTGTAAACGGGCGTGTGAGACGTGATTTTCGAAAACTGGTGAATGGACATCGGCAATTGCAATTTGTAGAACCGGTGGATGAGGTGCCTGTGCCATTTACTTTGGTCAATGGCAGCAACCTCGCAGTGTCCAGATCCACAGACGGCTTGGCTACGCTCCCTTTTGCGTCCGCGTACGTGTGATGCTGCTGTCAGACGATCGGTTTTCCCATTGTGATCGGTGAAATTCGTCTCTGCGGTCCAAATCCGTCCATTTTCGTCAGTAGTGGGTTCGGTATAAATAATATACCGCTATACACAATCTTCCTGCCCAATCGGGAACCAGCCGACTGCCAGCGCGGACGGCGCCCCCAATTCGGTTAATCCGCGGCGGCGAGGTAATCGCTCACGACGGATTCTACATTGGTCAGCTCGTCAAAGTGCTCGCGGCCGATGTAGTCGATTGTATCCTGGAGGAACTGTTGACTCTTGACGAAGATTGGTTTCCGATCGAATCCGGAATACGCGCTGCCGTAATCGCGCGGCGAATCCGTGAGGAGCTGTTCTTCGAGGTAGGCCGTGAGCCGAGGTTCGTAGATGTCCCCGACGATGTCTGGTTCGGCTTCGGCGAGTTTGGCCAGCATCCATCGGCCGTTCTCGATGTGGCGGGTTTCGTCCTGTCGAACTTTGCCGATGCCCGTCTGGAACCCCGGGAGGACCTTGTCACGACCCATTTCCGTTGCCTTGAGTTCGATCATCTGGTCAAAGATCATGTAGCCGCCACGAGCAGCCTGCGCTTCGATGATGCCCATGTACTCCAGATACGCGTCGCCCAGCATGTAGAGGAGGTCGCTGCGATCGCCGGCCCGTTTGGCGTCGATCAACTCCTCGCCCTTCCCGTAGAGGTCCTTGATGTCGTACCCGCTCCCGTCTCCATCGTCGTCCATGTACGGCTCGAGGTTCTGTGTTCCCGCGACCGTCTCGAAATACCGACTGAAGAAGTCGGTGTGTTTGGCCTCCTCGTACACCTGCTGGGCGAGATACATCTCTTCTTGGACCGGGTCGAATGGGACCTCCCCGTCGACGCCCTCGAGAGCGTACATGTACGGGGCGAGCGTGCGCGTCACATCCTCCTCGCCCTCGTAGAATCCGGAGGCGATTTGCAGGAACATCTCTTGTTCGGCGTCGTCGAACGCTGCCCAGTCGTCTTCGTCCTGATCGAGGTCGATGTCGTCAGGATCCCAGGTCCCCTCTCGCTTCCCCTTCTTGAACAGGTCGTATGACCGCTCCGGCGAATCGAATTCGATCGCCATACCCGAACGTCGGTTGATTGGCTCAAATAGCTAGGGTGGGCCAGTTGGGTCCTGTCGGCATCCGAGGGCCGCGGGCAACCTTCTTAGTGAACGGCCCGCATGTGCGGCTATGTACCACCGGACCGAACGACGGAGGAGCGGCCCGTGACCTTCTGTCGGACGAAAATCGTCTGTACGCTCGGGCCGGCGTCGGACGACGAACCGACCATCGAAGCCCTCTCGGCCGCGGGAATGTCGGTCGCCAGACTGAACGCCAGCCACGGATCGACCGATCACCGGAAACAGGTCATTCAGCGGATTCGGTCCGTCGACGAAGCAGGTGATGGGCCGATCGCGACGTTGGTGGACCTGGCCGGGCCGGAGATCCGGACGGCTCCCATCGATACGCCGATTACGTACGGTGAAGACGATCTCCTCGAGTTCGTCGACGGCTCGGTCGCGAGCCAGGAGAAACTCGGCCTCACGGCCCCCATCGACGCGGTGGAGCCCGGTGACCGGATTCTCCTCGACGACGGCCGCATCGAGACGACCGTGACTGCCGTTTCCGGCGAGGTCGTTGAGGCCCGAATTACTTCTGGAGGCGAGTTATCGGGACGGTCCGGCGTGAACGTGCCCGGGGTGGACCTCGGCCTGCCGGCCGTGACCGAAGCCGACCGCACAGAACTCGACGTGATAGCCGACGGTGGCGTCGATTACGTCGCGGCGAGTTTCGTCCGGACCGCGGCTGACGTGTACGAGTTGGGGGCCGAACTCGAAGCCCGGGGCTGTGACATCCCGATCGTGGCGAAGATCGAACGGGCTGCAGCGGTCGACAACCTGTCCGGCATCACCGACGCAGCGTCCGCGATCATGATCGCGCGTGGCGACCTCGGTGTCGAGTGCCCCCTCGAGGACGTACCAATGATCCAAAAGCGGATCATTCGCCACTGTCTCCGGGCGGGTGTCCCGGTCATCACGGCGACCGAGATGCTCGAATCGATGATCACGGCGTCGCGCCCGACGAGAGCGGAAGCCTCTGACGTCGCCAACGCTATCCTCGACGGGACCGACGCCCTGATGCTGTCCGGCGAGACGGCCGTGGGCGATCATCCGGTCCAGGTGGTCGACACGATGACCAAAATCGTCGGCGACGTGGAGGCAAGCGACGAGTACGCGGAACTCCGCGAACAGCGGGTTCCGGCCGCCGAACACACGCCTACTGATGCCCTCGCCAGATCAGCCAGATACCTTGCGCGTGACGTCGGGGCCACTGCCATCGTGGCGGCGAGCGAGTCGGGGTACACGGCGAGCAAGGCCGCCAAGTATCGCCCGGACGTGCCGATCGTCGCCGCCACTCCGGATCCGACGGTGCGTCGGCGGCTTGCCCTCACGTGGGGGATCACGCCCGTGCACGTGACCTACGCGGACGAGGGATCGGATGCGGTCATCAGGGACGCCGTGCAGGCGGCCATCGGGACCGGCCTCGCCGAGAGCGGGGAGACCGCCGTCGTGCTCGCAGGGATGATGACCGAGCTCGAGGGGCTGGACGCGACGAATACGCTGAAAGTCCACGTCGCCTCGGAGGTGTTGACGACCGGCCGATCCGTGGTCGCCGGACTGGTCACCGGGCCGCTGGTCCACGTCCACGATGGGGATCTCACCGATCTTCCGGCGGGGGCGATTCTCGCTGTCCCGAAGACCTTCGACGAGGAGTTCGACGGGCCACTGGAGCGAGTCGGCGGCATCGTCGACGAACACGCGGGCGTGACAGGGTACGCCGCCATCGTCGCGCGGGAACTTGACGTCCCGATGATCTGTGAGGCGCCTGTTCCCGACTCGGTGGCAGCCGGAACGGACGTGACGCTGGATGCCGAGCGAGGGGTTCTCTATGCGGATCCGATCGACCGTGGTGACCGCCGTGACGGCTAACGCGGGCGAACCGGCGGGGGGCCTGGCATACGTTGGCGTCGACGTCGGGGCCACCCGACTCCGCGCTGTCGTCGGTGACGACGCCGCCACAATCAGGGGGCACGCCCGACGGTCGACGCCGGCTGACGGGCCGGGCGACGCCATCATCAGTGCAGTCATCGAGACGGTCACGGCGGCCTGTGACGAGGCTGGCGTCGCACCCGAATCGGTCACTGCGGCCGGGGTCGGGACGATCGGTCCGTTTGCGACAGCCGCGGGCGCGGTGGTCGACCCGTCGAACCTCCCGGGCGTCGACCGTATCGAACTGGTCGAGCCGCTGGCCTCGCTCCTCGATGCAGACATCTTCGTGCACAACGACGCAGTGGCGGGGGCGATCGGTGAGCGGCATGCGGCTGACGGCGATCCGGCCAACCTGGTCTACCTGACCCTCTCGACCGGTGTCGGGGGCGGGGCCATCGTCGACGGGACCGTCCTCACTGGACAGCAGGGGAACGCCGTCGAAGTCGGGCACGTGACGCTCTCGCCGTCCGCCCGGGTGACGTGCGGCTGTGGTGCCGTGGGCCACTGGGAGGCCCTCTGTGGTGGGGCCAACCTCCCCGCGTACGCCACAGCCATCGCGGACGAGACCGACCTCGAGACGTCGCTGGACCCACGGGCGTGTTCCCCGCGCGAATTGCTGTCGGCCGCCGGGTCCGATCCCCTCGCGACGCGGCTCGTTTCGCGGATGGGCGAGTGGAACGCGATCGGCGTCGCCATGCTCGTTCACGCGTACGATCCCGCAATCGTCCACGTGGGCGGCGCCATCGCCGTCAACCACCCGGAGACGGTCCTCGATCCGATCCGCTCACGGCTGCCGGGTCTGTGCCTCGTCGACCCGCCGCCGGTCCGTCTGGCGACCCACGGCGACACGGCGGTCGTCCGCGGGGCGCTCGCCAGTGCGATCACTGGCGGGACCGGACGCAGACCTGAAACCACCTGACACCGGAGGTGGATCGGATTCTGGCACGTCTGTCGGTGGCGATGCCTCCAGGGGCGTCGCCGTCGCGCAGGACGTTCGAGGCAGGCGTCCGATGGCGCGTGACCATGGATAGACGCGGGCCGGGTTGATATGTGAATGGTGGGGTTTAACCCCGAGCGCGTGTCTTCTAGAGAGCATGGACTCGAACAGTGTCACACGGCGACGGCTCCTCGGATCGCTGGGCGCGGCCGGTGTTGTCGGCCTGGCCGGCTGTGGCGGCGGTGATGGTGGCGACGGCGCCGACGGCGGCGACGGTGGCGATGGCGGCACCCCGACTGACACGCCCGGCGACGGCGGAACCACGACCCCGTCGGAACCCGGCGGAACACTGCGGATTGGGGCCATCAATCCGCACTCGGGCGCCCTGCAGTACTACGGCAACCATACGCTCTGGTCGTTCTACGCGGGCCTCCAGTACAAGGGCGACGACGGTACGAGTGTCCCAGGCCCCGATGCTGGGGCCGGGGAGTATACCGTGGAGGTCGGTGACGTCACGTACGAGATCCTTGTCGGGGACACGCAGGCGAGTCCTGACGAGGCCCAGACACTGGCCGAGGATTACGTCGCCTCGGAGAACGTGGACATGCTTGTCGGCTGCACTAGTTCTGCGTCGGCCCGGACTGTCGCGAGCAACGTGGCCAACCAGGCCAACGTCCCGCTGATGGTGGCCCCGGCCGCAGCAGTGTCGATCACCGGTAGTGCTGAGACGTGCAGCGACAACGTGTTCCGCGCGAACGAGAACGTCGCGATGGACGCGCAGAGTGGGGGCCGGTACGTCGCGGAGGCGACGGACATCGAGAGCGTCTGGATCTACTACGCCAACTACAGCTTCGGCGAGGACGTCCGGACGAACTACAAGCGAGTGCTGGAGGCGAACGGCATCTCCATCGACGGCGAGACGGCCCTGGCTCCCGACTACAGCGAGGACTGGGAAGGGCAACTCGACAAGGCCGCCGACGCCGGGTCCGACGGCATCGTTACGGGGTTCACGGTCGCCGCGCTCCCGGCGCTGTTCACCGTCTTCCTGAACAACCCGGATCGATACCCGTTCCGGGCCATCGGCGGGCTGACGACGTACGCCGGGGCGGCCGCACTCGGCGGCACCGTCCAGAGCGTCCTCGGCGAGGATTTCACTGCGGATGATCTCGACGAGCTCGGAATGGGGCCGTTCACTACTCGGTACCACTGGAACCAGTACGACAACGACATCAACAGCGCGTTCACCGACTTCTACACGGAGCAGTACGGCTTCTGGCCGGACCTGTTCAGCGGCGGTGCGTTCACAGCTTCGTCGGCCATCCACCAGGCGATCCAGGAGACCGGCGACGTCAGCGGAGACGGCGTCCGCCAGGGGCTCAAGGGCCTGACCGTCCAGGATACGCCAAAGGGCGAGAACGGGTACCAGTTCCAGGAGTACGACAACCAGGCCAGGTCGGCGATGACTGTCGCGCCGGTGATTCCGACGCGGGAGGACGCCCAGCAGTTCTGGCCGAACGCGGCGATGCAGCCCGGCGATCCGGTCGAGGTCTTCGACATGTCCCAGACCACGCCCGGCCCAGATTCCGACGTGATCACCTGCGACCTCTAGGATGCTGCAGACCGAGGGGCTCACGAAGCGCTTCGGGGGCATTACGGCCGTCGATGGCGTCGATTTCGAGCTGGCGGATGACGAGCTGTGCTCGCTGATTGGACCGAACGGGGCGGGCAAGACCACGTTTTTCAACCTCCTGACCGGTGCGCTCTCTCCGTCGTCCGGGCGGATCACGTTCGACGGTGCGGACATCACCGGGGCGACGCCACAGGAAACGGCCTCCCTCGGCATTCACCGGTCGTTCCAGCTCACCAACATCTTTCCGAACTCGTCGGTCCTGGAGAACGTCCGCATCGCATCCCAGGCACACAATCCGCGGGCCTCCTGGTCGATGTGGCGGAACGTCAACGCCTTCGACGAGCATCTCGACGAGGCCCACGCCGTCTTGG
This sequence comes from uncultured Halobacteriales archaeon, assembly GCA_964383875.1. Lineage (GTDB taxonomy): Archaea > Halobacteriota > Halobacteria > Halobacteriales > Haloarculaceae > CAYLJD01. The sequence goes on along the minus strand of CAYLJD010000011.1, from coordinate 31,546 downwards.
AGCGAGTCGATCTCGACGCCCGCGCCGAGGAACCAGCGGCCGCGTTGAGTCACGGAGAAAAGCGGAAACTGGAGGTGGCGATCGCCCTGGCCGGAGATCCTGACGTCCTCCTGCTCGACGAGCCGAACGCTGGTGTTTCCTCGGAGAGCGTCGGCGACATCATCGATCTGATCGACGACGTGGCCGACGACCACGGCGTGTTGCTGGTGGAGCACAACATGGACGTGGTCATGTCGGTCAGCGACCGGATTGTGGTGCTCAACCAGGGGGCCGTCATCGCGAACGACGTCCCCGAGGCCGTCCGTGGCGACCCGAACGTGCAGGAGGCCTACCTCGGGGGGTACGACGACGGCGTGCCCGAGGAGGGTGTCGCGTGACACTCCTGGAGGTCACGGATGTCCACACGTATTACGGGCAGAGTCACGTCCTCGAGGGCGTGTCTCTCGAGGTAGCGGCCGACGAGGTCGTCGCGCTCATGGGGCGGAACGGGGTCGGGAAGACGACGACGATCCGGACAATCCTGCAGCTGACGCCGCCACGAGAGGGACACGTTCGGTACGACGGCGAGGACGTGGTCGGCAAACAACCCTACGAAGTCGCGGCGATGGGCGTGGGGTGGATTCCGGAGGACCGACGCATCTTTTCGCATTTGACTGTCGCGGAGAACATTCGGGTCTCGGTCCCCGAGGGTGCGGATCTGGCGTCGCGAACGGCGATAGCGTTCGAGACGTTTCCGATCCTCGACGAACGGCGGGACCAAGAGGCCGGCACGCTCTCGGGCGGCCAACAGCAGATGCTTGCGATCGCGCGGGGGCTCGTCGGCGACAACGACCTCCTCCTGGTCGACGAACCGAGTGAAGGGCTGGCCCCCCAGATCGTCGCCGACGTCGCCGAGACATTGGCCGATGTTGCGACCGACACGTCCATGTTGATCGTCGAACAGAACGTTCACCTCGCTCTGGACCTCGCGGACCGGTTTTACGTCCTCGATCACGGGCAGGTTGTCGATCGGGGGGACACGAGCGAGGTCAGTGCCGATTCGGACCGCTTGACGGAGGTGTTGTCGGCATGAGTGTGGGTGTGGTCCTCCAGTCAGTCAGCCCGACCGTCGTCCTGCGCGTCCTGCTCGAAGGACTCGGCACTGCTGGCGTCTACATCATGATCGCGTCGGGCCTGACGCTCATCTTTGGCCTGATGGGCGTGTTGAATTTCGCGCATGGCGCGTTGACGACGGTGGGGGGCTACGTCGGCGGCGGGCTCCTCGTCGCGTTTGTCGCCGCCAGCGCGTCCGGTGTCGGGTTGTTTGCGCAGTGGCTCTTGCTCATGGTGGTGACAGGAGTCATTCTCGCCTTCCTGGGGAGTGTCATTGAGGTTGGTTTGATCAGAAAGCTGTACGACCGGCCGCCGATCGACCAGATCCTGCTCACGTTCGGGGTGGCCCTGGTCATCCAGGAGCTCATCTTCATGATCCTCTGGGAGTGGCTCGACCGAAACCCCGATCCGACGGCCCACTGGAACGCCGCGGAGCGGCTGGGTCCAGAGATCGCACAGGGTGGCGCCCGGCTCGACCTCCCAGGGTTTTCTGTCCGCGGCATTGTCCCGATCAAGATCGTCCTCGGGGCGCTCGTGGTTGTCGCCGTCTGGGCGTTCCTCAACCGGACCCGGTACGGCCTGTACATCCGCGCGGGCACCGAGGACGCGGAGATGGCACAGGCCCTGGGTATCAACGTCCAACGCGTGTTCACCGTCGTCTTCGGCCTGGGGATCGGCCTCGCCGGGATGGCCGGGATGTTCCTCATCTGGGACCGCTCCTACGACCTGACCTGGCTGATGGGGGCCGAGGCGCTGCTGCCTGCGTTCATCGTCGTGGTGGTCGGGGGACTCGGCACGTTCAAGGGGACCGTCGTCGCCTCGATCATCGCTGGGATCTTCTTCGAGACTGGGGTGTACCTCCAAACCAACTACATCACGTGGTTCGCCGAGCTGCACAGTACACTCCTGTTTGCGCTCCTGGTGATCGTCCTTATCGTCAGGCCCCAGGGCCTCTACGGCCAGGAGGAGGTGGGCGGCCATTAGCGTCGCCACCGACCGTCTGCCGCGCACGCCCGGCTGGCTCAGACAGTACCTCCGCGACCACGCGATCCACCTGGTCGTCATCGCGTTCATTGCGCTCTATCCCGGAATCTACTGGGTGCTGGTCGGTGAAGCCGGAGGCACGACGCTCGCCCGAGTGCTACTGCCGGAGCCCAGCACGATGACGGAGTTGATGTGGTTGGCTATCTTCGCCATCTCCTTTGACTTCATCAGCGGATACACGGGCTACCTCTCCTTCGGGCACTCGCTGTTTTTCGGGACCGGCATGTTTTTCGTCCTGATCGCCCGCAATCCCGAGGCCCTCGCCGAGTTCGGGATCACGATGCCGTTCTTCGGACCCGAGACCGGATTCATGACTCTCGTGCTTGCGGCGATGGTGTTCACGTTCTTCCTGACGATCCTGAAGGGGCTGGTGTCCTTCCAACTCACTGGCGTCTACTTCGCGATGATCACGCTGGGCTTTGCCGAAATCGCCAAACTCGTCATGCTCTCGCTGTTTGGCGACTCCGGACTGCTGGGTGGTGGCGACTACTACGTCGGCGTGCCGTTCGTCCGGGAACTGCACCTCCCGATACTCGGCGCGATCCCGCTCCAGCTGCCGATCGGCCGCTTCGGCGGGGCGACGCTCCACCTCCACGACGCACCCGTCCTGGGCAGCCTCATCGGCATCCTCGACGGGTTGCCCCTGATCGGTGGCCCGATCGGCAGCGAGATCACGCTGCAGCCACAGATCTCCTCGTTTTACCTGCTCGGCGTCGTTGCCCTCCTCGCGTACTTCTCGATGCAGCGGATCCTCCACTCGCCGTTCGGGCGGGTGATGATCGCGATCAGAGAAAACGAGGAACGCGCTCGTGCGATCGGATACAGTACGTACTGGTACAAGAACGTCGCCTTCGCGATCAGCGGGGCCTTCGGGGCGCTCGCCGGGGCGCTTGCGGCTGGATACCGGAATACGGGCAATCCCGGCGTCCACTTCGACGTTATCCAGATGTCGGGTGATGCCCTGCTCGCGACGATTATCGGTGGCATGGGGACGCTGGCCGGCCCGTTCTACGGATTCCTGTTCGACCTGAACCTGGCCGAGATTTTCGGCGGCCGAGGGAACCACGGAATCGTTCGGTACCTCGAATCGTCGTTCGCGTCGCTGATCGACGCGAGTGTCGGGTTCGGCCTCACCCTCGGGGATCTCCTGAACCGGACCGTCCAGGGATACGCCGACCTCTACATCGGCATCATCTTCATTCTCTTCATCCTGTACGTGCCGGGCGGCCTGCTCGGCACGGCACGAGCACTCGCTGGTGACACCATCGCGCGGGCGTTTCCGCGGTGGCTCGACCGGCGGATTGCCAGTCTCTCGCGACTCATGGGGCGATTCCGGTAACCCTCTCGTCGGCCGTTCGATCGAGCCGACCAGCGCGGCTCCAGATATCGGCCCCTCCCGGGGTCGGTCCCGGTACACCTAACAGGCTCGCCGCTCACGACGAACGCCATGGGCTATACGCCACACGTCGTCGTGATCGGCGGTGGGTCGACGGGAACCGGCGTCGCCCGCGATCTGGCGATGCGGGGGCTTGAGGTGACCCTCCTCGACCGTGGCAGTCTCGCGAGCGGGACGTCGGGCGCGATGCATGCCGTCCTCCACAGTGGGGCCAGGTACGCCGTCGACGATCCCGAGGTCGCCGCTGCCTGCCGGCGCGAGAATCGGATCCTGCGAGACATCGCGGCGCCGTGCGTATCCGAGACTGGCGGACTCTTCGCGAGCCTTCCATCGGATCCGCCGGCGTACGTCGATCGAGCCATGGACGCGTGCGCGGCCGCCGACATCGAGACAACGGCCCTCGACGCGGCCGCACTTCGGAACCGGGAACCAACCCTCTCCTCGGATGTGACGGGTGGCTTCACGGTTCCCGACGCGGTGATCGATCCATTCCGGCTCTGTGTGGCGACGGCCAGGTCCGCCCACCGATACGGGGCTGACATCCGGACACACGCGACTGTCGTCGATATCGACATCGAGGATGGTGCTGTCGCGTCCATCCTCGTCAGGTCGACGGATCCGGGCCGGGAGGCCGGTTCGACAGCGACGCTCACTTCGATCGAGCCCGACTACGTCGTCAACGCGGCGGGCCCTGCCGCCGCGCGGGTCGCCGACGATGCCGGCCTGTCCGTCCCAATGCGGCCCTCGCAGGGTGCCATGGTCGCGGTCGAGCGCTCGGACCTGGCGACTGTCGTCAACCGCTGTCGGCCCCGGACGGAGGGAGACATCGCCGTCCCGTTCGGCTCGTCGGCCGTGCTCGGGACGACTGATCGAGAGATTGACGGTCCCGACGCGGTCGACCCGGACCCGGCGGCGGTCGACTTCCTCCTCGACGAACTCGGGGCGCTCGTGCCGCGTCTCCGCGACGCCAGGCCATTTCGGGCATACTGGGGTGTCCGGGCGCTCTCACCCGCAGACGACGGTGATCGAGTGACGCGCCAGTGGTCGCTGCTCGACCACGAGGTACGCGACGACGTCTGGGGACTGGTGACCGTCTTCGGCGGGAAACTGACGATACACCGGCAGATTGCGGAGGCAGTCGCTGACCACGTCTGCGACCAGTTCGGGATCGATCGGCCCTGCCGGACGGCCGAGTTTGCTCTTCCGGATCCGGTTCCGCAGACAAGTGACCGACGTACGCCCAATCCCGAGCTGTGCGAGTGTGAAGGGGTCAGGCGGGCGACCGTCCGGGACGTCCTCGACGATGCGGAACTCCCACCCGGTGCGGACCTCGATGCTGTCCGTACCCGCACCCGGTCCGGCATGGGCGCCTGCCAAGGCGGTCACTGTGGCCCCCGGCTGGCTGCCGAACTGTCACCGGCCGCGCCATCGTCCGTCGTGAACAGGCAACTCGACTCGTTTACCGAGTCACGCTGGCAGGGCCGCAGACACGCCCTCTGGGGTGACAACCTCGCCGATGCAGCAGCCACCTACCGAGACGACGAGTCGTTGCGACGCGGGGAAACCGGCCAGCGGGGAGCCGCCGATCCGATCGAGTGGTGGGAGTTCGATCACGGCCCAGGTGCACGGGAGGACGAACACGCGTGAGTGACGCCGACGTCGGCGTGGTCGGCGCGGGGTTCGCCGGCGCCACAGCCAGTCTTGCAGCGGCGCGCCACCGACCCGACGCGGCCGTTCACCTCTTCTCCGCGAATCGTCTCCACTTCGGGGACGGCTTGCTCCGGGTCCTGCGTCGTGGCCCGAACGGGGATCGACCTGTCGTCGACCCGATCGCTACTGCGGGAGACCTCCCGGCCGATCATCCGTACTCGCTGCTCGGATCCGATGCACTCCGGGATGGCCTCGAGCTGTTCGACGACGTCACATCCGGAACGTACTGTGGCGACGGGACGGCAGTCAATGCACTGGTCCCGACGTGCCACGGACGACTGGCGACTGCTGCGCGGTACCCCGCCGCCATGGCGCACGGCCTCGCGAGCAGCGAGGCCGGGATGCGTCTCGTCGGGTTCGAGTCACTCCCAGACCTGGACGCTCCCCTCGCCGCGAGCCGTCTTCGGTCGGCTCGCGTCCCGTTCGACGTCGAGGGCGTGACGGTCCGGCTCCCAATCGACGGGGGTGACGACCCAGCCGCTCGCGAGATCGCGAGGGGACTTGACGAGAATCGCTCGATCGATGGAACACCGATCCGTGAGGCACTGATCGAACGGCTCAGTCCACATCTCGAGACGGCCGATCGGGTTGGCGTTCCGGCCGTCCTCGGCCGAACCCAGACCGCTGACATCCACGCCGCTATCGGGGGTGAGCTTGGCGTCGACGTCTTCGAAGTGCCGGGTCCGAACTGGTCGGTCCCGGGCAGCCGGCTGCGTGACCAGTTCGAGTCGGCACTCGCCGACGCCGGCGTGACGGCCGGTGGCGATCGGGTCGTTGCTGACGTCACCCCGGCTTCGGGTGATGGCTTTCGTCTGGAAACCGAAGATGGTAGGTCAGTCGACGTGACATCGCTCGTTCTCGCTACCGGCGGGCTCTCGACGGGGGGCATCGTCGCCGATCGATCCGGGGTTCGCGAGCCCATTCTCGACTGTCACGTACCACACCCGGCCGACCGAACTGCCTGGTCCCAGCCGGATCCGGCTGGCGATCATCAGTTCGCTCGCTTCGGCGTCCGCATTGACGAGGCAGCCCGACCAGTCGACACCCGCGGCACCTCTGAACACGACCGGCTCTTCGCCGCCGGACGGATCGTGGGGGGCCACAACGTTGCCGCCGAAGGATCCGGCGGTGGCGTTTCGCTTGCGACGGCGACGGTGGCCGGCCGACGCGCAGCCGAGCAGTAGGCCGGGATGGTTTTGGCGAACCTAAAAATTCAAGGTGGCGGGCGGCTGACCGAGTGGTAATGGCGACACGCCAACAGGCGCAGGAGGCGTTCACCTTCGACGACGTCACTGTCGTGATGGGGACGTACAACGAAGAAGCCGCAGTGGGTCGTGTGCTGTCCGACATCGAGCAGGTGACCGATGGCCGCGCGTCGGTGATCTGTGTTGACGGGTCGAGCGATCGGACGCCGGACATCGCCCGGGAACACGGTGCGCGTGTCATCCCGCAGGAACCCCGTGGATACGGTGTTGCCCTCCTGGCCGGGCTCGAAGCGGCGGACCGACCCGTAGTCGTGACGACGGACTGTGACGACACGTATCCGATGGAGCGCCTCCCTGACTTCCTCGAGCTGATCAACGACGGCTATGACGTGGTCAGCGGTGACAGACTGTCACCCGGCGCGGCAACGATGCCGACCATGAACCGCATCGGCAATCGTGCCTTCGCCATCATGGCGTCGCTTCTCCTGGGTGAACGGGTGCAGGACACGACGACGGGAATGCGGGCCTACCGGCGGTCGATGCTCGAGAAGATCCGGTGGACGGAGAACACCGGACTCTCGGCCGAACTGCTCCTCAGGCCGGTGGCCCGCGAATACGCGGTTGAGGAGGTGCCCATCGAGTACCGCGAACGGGCCGGCGAGACGACACTCGACCCGATCGGGGGCGGACTCGCGATCGCGAAGTCGATTCTGAAAGTCGGACTGCGGGAACGCCTCCGGTGACTCACGCCGGGTCGACGGCCGACAACTCGGTGTCGAGCTCGACGCCCACTGGATGCCTGCCGGGAACGTACGCGGCGCCCTCCTCGCACTGCTGGACGTCGGCGCACACCTCGTGTCTCGGCGTGATCGCCTCCACGTGACTCGTGTTGTGACGAACCGGGAGCGCGAGCTCGTACTCGAAGCTGTCCAGTCCGCCGGTGTCGACGAATGCGGTCACCGCGAGTTCGTCGCGAGCATCGACCGGGATCGATCGCGACGATTCCAGTCTGGGCCCGCTGAGGCGTGCCTCCTCCCCGTCGATCGTGAGTGTAACACGCAGATCGTCCGCTGGCTGGTCGACGGGCACAGTAACGCGGTCGCCAGCCCCGTTGTGCAGGCTGACAACAACCGATTCGGTCCCCGTGGGCACTCCAGCAGCGACGTCGAGCCGAACGCCTGGTCCCGAGACGTGCGAGAGACGGCGCAACACCGGCGCGACGGATTCGCCGTCGGCCGGGACCCAGTCACCGCGGTAGGCGTAGCGGAACAGCGTGCGATCGGGGAAGGCCGCGACCACGTCGAAGACGTCGCGATCCAGCGCATACAGGGTCGGTCCGTCGAAATCAGGGTCGTTGCGGAGGTATTGGAACGGGTGGGCGAGCCAGGGGCCGTATGGCATCGGCAGAAAGACGAGTGCGTTCTCCAGCGACTGATCGTCGAAGGGCGCGTAGGCGGTCTCGTACGTCGATGTCACGCCCTGGTTTTGCTGGATCGGGTCAGCGACGCCGGCGACTGCCGTCGTGCTCACGACGCCGGCGAGGAGGACAGCAATGACCAGCACGGCGGCGATCCGCCGCCGTCGGTCGCTGGGAGGTACCCGAGCCCGGACGTGGTCGAATCCTCGGACGAGAGCCACGGCAGCGAACGCGGCTGTCGGGACGATGAGTCCCAGGTGGTAGAACGGGCCGAGGTGGCCGAGCAAGCCGAGACCCGGAGATTCCAGCGACCCGATGGCGTTGAGGGTGCCCCAAAAGGCGAGCTGTCCGAGCGGTATCGAAACGATCAGTCCTGCGAGTGGGAGCACGCGAGCGTCGACAGGCCGGCCCCGTCGAAGCACGTCGCCGAGGCCGATCGCGGCCAGACCCACCCCGAGCGGTGGGGCGACGGACCACCGAAGAACGTACGCGGACAGGGCGATGCGTGCAGTCTCGATCGCCAGATCGAGATCGTACACGACCTCGTGGCCGAGCAACGCCCGGCGACCGAAGCCGGGCCCGTCGAGCGGCCCGAAGGCCTGGTACGGGAACAGGAACGGCGAGCCGGTCAGTAGCGCGTTGTATCCGAGCGCGACGCCGACGCCCCCGAGTCCGAGGACGGCCGTGATCGCCTGACGGCGCACGGCGACGCGTCCGTTCGTGTGCATCGTCCAGAACGCGTGGCCGACAAACGGCAGCGCGAACAGCACGGCCGTGTACGGCCGGGCGAAGAATGCTAGCCCGACGGCCACGCCGGCGGCGCTCGCCCACCGCAAATCGCCTGTTCGGTCGCCGCGGAGGTACGTCCAGGCGAACAGCAACAGCAACGCCAGCGTCGGGACGTACGGCAGGAAGACGCTCGACTGGATCAAGAACAGCGGCGTGGCGGCGAGGAGCGCCGCGCTGACGAGCCCGATTCGTGGGTCGAACACTTCCGCGACTGTCGCGTATGTCAGACCGACGGTCACGGCGGCGACGGCCGCCAGCGCGATGTGTGCGTCGCCGAGGAGCATGCCACCGGCGAACACCCCCGCTGGGACTGGGGCGTACTTCGGATAGAGCACGCCTTCTTGGGCGACAAAAAACCAGGGCCGAAAGGCGTCCTCGACTGGGGGATCGAGGACGAGCTGCCCGTCGAGGAGCATCGACGCCTGGTGGAGGTAGACTCCTTCGTCGTGGTTGATCGAGCGGTAGGGAAACACCTCCAGGGAGATCAGGGTGACGGCAATCGCGGTGAGGATAGCGAGTATTGCGGCGAGTCTGCGGGGAGTGATCCACACCGAATTGCCCACGACCCCGACCAAATCCGCCGGACGTGGGGGCATGTCAGACCGACGGATACCAGGCGAGCGGGTGGTCGGCGACGATGTCGACCGCGACTGGTTGGCCGTGCTCGAAGGTCTCGACGTGGTTGTGGCGACACCGGACGACCTCGCCGCTCGTGAGCTTCACGCGATAGACGAACGACGGACCCGTGTACTGACGGTGGACGACGTGTCCGTCGGCTGTCGCCTCGTCAGCCGACGTCGCCCGGAGATCGTCCGGCCGAACGAGGACGTCGATCTTCGCCCCGTCGTACGCTTCGACAGGTCCGTTGAGCTGCGCCGTCGAGAGTGTTCCGAGGGTCGTCTCGACCGTCTCGCCGCGGACGCGCCCCGGCAGAAAACTGGCTCGGCCGAGAAAGCTCGCGACGAACCGCGATTCCGGGTTCTCGAACACGACTTCCGGCTTGCCAATCTGTTCGATCCGGCCGTCGTTCATGATCGCGACACGGTCCGAGATCGAGAGTGCCTCCTCCTGGTCGTGGGTGACCGAGACGGCGGTGACGCCGGCCGCCTTGAGAATCCGCCGGACCTCTTCGCGCATGGCGACGCGCAGCCGCACGTCGAGATTCGAGAACGGCTCGTCGAGGAGCAACACGTCGGGCTCGGGGGCGAGCGAGCGTGCGAGGGCGACCCGTTGGGCCTGCCCGCCCGAGAGCTGGCTCGGCATTTTCTCCCGGTGTTCGGTCAGGCCGACGAGGTCGAGGAGTTCGTCCACCCGGGCGTCGCGGTCGGCCGTCGACCACTCACGGAGACCGAACGCGATGTTCTCTTCGACGTCGAGGTGGGGAAACAGCGCGAAGTTCTGGAAGACCAGCCCCACGTCACGGTCTTCGGGGGCGACGAATGTTCGACCGTCAGCGACGGGCTTCCCGGCTATCCTGATCGATCCCGACGTCGGTCGGTCGAGCCCCTCGATGAGTCGGAGGGTCGTGGTTTTCCCACAGCCGGACGGGCCGAGGAGGGTCAACAACTCGCCGTCCCGCACTGAGAGCGAGAGGGCGTCGACAGCGACTTCGTCGCCGAAGTGGCGGGTCACCCCTTCAAGCGAGAGCACTACGTCTGCCTCGACGGGGGCGGTCTCGTCGGTCGTGCGGTCTGTCACCGGCTCCACCAGGGAGGCTTTCTCATTCCGTGCCATTATATCGTTCTCTGCCGAGGATCACGAGCATCGACAGTGCCGAGACCCCGACGAGTAGCAGGGCCGGGATCGCCGCCTTCCCGTAGTCTGCTGCGTCCTGTACTTGCCAGATGTAGGTAACGAAGGTTTCGAAACCGATCGGCCGGAGGAGTAACGTCGCCGGAAGCTCCTTCATCGTCGTCAGAAAGACGAGGGCGCCCCCAGCGACGACGCCGGGGACGATCTGGGGGACAGTCACCCGGACAAACGAGCGCAACGAGGAGTCGCCCATCGACCGGGCCGCCTCGACGTGCTTCGGATCGACCTGGAGGATGGAGGACTCCATGATGCCGATTGCTTGGGGGATAAAGCGAACGATGTAGGCGAAGACCAGGACGATGACCGTGCCGTAGAGAGGGTTCGCGAAGGTGATCCCGATGACGATCAGGGCGAACCCCACCACCACGCCTGGCATCGCGTAGCCGACGTAGCTCGCCCGCTCCGGCAGGGACCCGATCCAGGAGTCGGATCGAGCCGAGAGGTAGGCGATGGGGAGGCCGAGGAGAACCGACCCGACGGCAGCCGCTGCCGCGACAGACACCGAGTTCCACACGAAACTGAGTTCGAAGTCCATCCCGCCGGCGACGTATGCGGGCGAGGGCCGGAACAGCCACATCACGAGAATGCCCAAGGGGATGGCGAGCGCAAACAGGGCGACCGCGCCAACGACCCCGAGACTCGGCCAGGTCCAGGTGCCCAGCTCGATCCGGTCCGGTCGGCGCCCGCCGGAACTCACGTGGGCACCCTCTCGGCTCGTCGTGATGCGCGACTCCCAGACGAGAATACCGATCGTGAGCGCCAGCAGCACCAGCGACAACATGGCGGCGAATCCGAGGTTGAAGGCGGACGTCTCCTGGTAGATCATCACCGTGAACACGCGATACTGCATGATCTGCGGGGTGCCGAAGTCCGAGAGCGTGTACAGCCCGACGAGCAGGGCTCCTGCCGCGATGCCGGGCTTGATCTGGGGGAGGATCACCCGGCGAAACGCCGCCAGTCGATTGTGGTTGAGCGTTCGGGCCGCCTCGAGGACGGTCCCGTCGAACGAGAGTAAGGACGCACGGGTGGTCAGGTAGACGTAGGGATAGGAAAACAGGGTCAGCACGATGACGGTCCCCGGGAGTCCGTAGATCGCCGGGAGCTGACTGACGCCAAGGGGCGCGAGGATCCCCTGGAGCACGCCCCGCGGGCCGAAGGCCGACACGAACGCGAACGCCCCGATGTAGCTCGGAATGACGAGCGGGAGTGCGACGACGACCGTCCACACACGCCGGAGCGGGAGGTCCGTCTGGGCCGTGAGAACGGCCAGCGGGACCCCCAGCAGCACCGAGGCCGCAGTGACGGATCCCGTGAGGACGAGTGAATTCACCACGACCTCCCACGTGTCCGGATTGAGGAGGATGTCGAGGGCTCGACTCCGTTCGACCGTGAGCCCTCGCACGACCACCCACGTCAGCGGAACGAGTAACACCAGCGCAATCGCGAGGGCCACGACGGTGAGCGCGCTCGGGAGCGACTCACGAACCCGCCCGGAGCCGCCGGTGAGTCGGTCGAAATCCTCTGGGGTGGCCATCTTATCCGAGCACGTCAGTCTCCCTGAGGAGGTCCAGGGTCGGTGTGACGTCTGCCAGGGCCGCCAGGTCGACGTCCGGGGGATTCAGGTCGTCGATACTCGGAAGGTTCCCCACAGGGGAGACATCAGGCACGGTCGGATAGGCGAAGGTTCGCGTGGCGAAAAACTCCTGTGCTTCCGCGGAGAGGAGGTGCCGCACGAAATTCTCCGCGAGTTCCGGTTGCGACGTCCCCGAGATCACGGCGGCTCCGGAGACGTTGATGAGGGCGCCCGCGTCGCCACTGGTAAACGCCAGTTCCACCGGCGCACCGGGCCGCTGGTTTCGCACCCGAAGCGCGTAGTAGTGATTGGCAAGCCCGGCGGTAAGCTCCCCGTTCGCGACGCTGTTCGAGACGAGAAACTCGTTGCCGAACCGCTGCGTCCCGTGGGCGACCATCGATTCGAGCCACGTGCGGGTCGCCTCGCGGCCTCTGAGAAGCCGCATGGCGGTCACGAACGACTGGAATGCGCTGTACGTGGGGGCCCAGCCGAGGGCGTCCTCGAATGCTGCCGTCTCGGGGAGTTCGTGGATCGAATCCGGGACGTCTGCCGCGTCCAGCTGCTCGGCGTTGTAGGGGATGGCCCGGGCGCGGCCGGCGATGCCGACCCACTCCTCGGTCCGGAGCCGACTCGGAACGGCGTCGAGGACGGCACTCGGGAGGGCTCGTGCGGCACCGGCGTTCGCGACCGTGCCCAGGGAGGCTGCATCCACGGCAATGAACACGTCGGCCTGGCTCGCCCCCGCCTCGACTTCCTCGACGATCCGGTTGGCGAGGCCGGTCGCCGACTGTTGTGTGTGTGAGTACTCGAAATCGGGATAGACCTCTGTCAGGAGATCGATCAGGTCCAGATAGAGGCCACCTTCGCCGAAGCTCAGATAGAAGGTGAGTTCCCCGGACAGGTCCGGGAGGTCCGTGATCGACGTCCCGCCCGGAGCCGGCCGACCGGCGACGATCTGTCCGGATCCGCGGAAGTCGGCCAGTTCCAGCTCGGTGGGGACGCCGTTCCCGTCGTCGCCGTCGCCAAAGAGGGCCTGACAGCCGGCCAGCGCCCCCGCCCCGACGGCGCTGGTCGCGGCGAGGAACCTCCGACGGCCGAGTGTCGTCGACCGGGAACTGTTCCGTGGTGGTTCGCCCGCGTCGTCCCGCTGTGTGTTTCCTGTCATAGATTGGGGGGTCTGTGGTCGCTAGTCATCCCCAGCTGTGGCCACTGACGCTGGCGTCTGTGCGTCGGGATCGATGCCCTCGAGACACGCGAGCCATCGGTCGAGCTGTTCTCCGACGTACGTGAGGAACGCCCCGTTCTCCAGGTGGGAGACGTCTGCCGCCTGCAGGCGGGCCGCAATCGCCTCGGCAACCTCGGCGAAACTCGTGGCGTCAGACCCGGCGTCATCGATCACCTCCCACAGGTGTTCGTTGAGTTCGAGCCCCGGCACCTCTGTCGCGAGATCGCCGAACGTCGATCGTGGCGCCTTCTCGTGGACGCAGAGGGGCTGACCGTTGTAGATTTGCCGGCCGAGGACGTCGCAGGCTCGTTTGAGAAACACACCGCTCCAAATGTCGTCGAACCGGCCGACGTTCCACTGGTTGTCGTCCATCGGGAGTTGGTAGAACGCCGGGACGATCTCCCGCCGAAACGCGAGGTTCATCGAGCAGACCGTCAGGTACTGTCCAGGCGCCGCCACGAAGTCCCGCGGGAAGTCGGCCGCGGTGGTTCGCGTCTGGGCCTGGCCGTCGAGGTCACCGTCCATGAGTATCCGGACGGCGTCCAGATCCGGAATGCCGGTCCAGAGCCCCTGCGACGCGACGACGTCGCCGACGTGCGTGCGGTCTGTCGTGACCATCTCGTCCATCGCACTGTACGGGTACCCGCGTGGGTAGAGCCCGTGTCGATCGGCTCGCTGGTAGAGGACGTTGACCCAGCGCTCGTCCGAGCTGACCGTCTCGATATCGCCGTCGAAGGCAAGGTTCTCAAGGTGTCGGCCGAAGAAATCGACATCCGCGTGCGGTCGCGTGTCGTCGTCTACGAAGACGCCGTACGGGAACCCGTGTGCCCAGAGATACAGCAGGCCGAAGCTCGTCTGAGCGTGGCTCGCTTCGGGAATCAGATCGCCGTACTCGCCCACACCGTGGCGGTCGAGCCAGGCCTGGCGATCGGGTCCGTCGAAGACGCGCCCGGTGATTCCGAGCTCGTCCACCATGTCCGCCATCGCTGCCGTGTCACAGAACGCCTCCGTGACGAGCACCCAGTGGAGTCGGTCGACATCGAACCCGTGGGACCGCGCGTTCTCCACGTACTCCCGCACGCATCCCGGATTTCTGATCGTCGGAAGAATGACACAGACATCTTCCTGCATGCATGCTGGTGTTTAGGCGGACCTAAAATATCTTCCGTTTTAGGATTACCTAAACACCGTTGCCATCCCTCGCTCCGGCGGACCGTAAGGTCCAGGGGCTCGGGGGGAGAGGCTGGGGCTATGGACGTGGCGATTATCGGCGCCGCGATGACGGACTTCGGACAGCGCGACGCCTGGGTCAGGGAGTTATTAGTGGAGGCGGGGAGCGCCTGTCTCGACGACGCTGGTGTCGGTCCGGGTGCGGTCGAGCACTGCTACGTCGCCAACATGGCCAGCGGGGAGTTCGAGGGCCAGACCGGGATCATGAACGCCCTTGCACACGATCTCGACCTCCTTCCCGCGTACACGGCCCGGATCGACCAGACGTCCGCCTCGGGCGGCGCCGGACTGTACGCCGCCTGGCAGTCGGTCGCGTCGGGCGCGAGTGACCTTACCCTGCTCGTCGGGGGCGAGAAGATGACCCACCGGACGACGGCCGACTCCACGGACGTGATCGCGTCGCTCACTCACCCCGTGGAGTACAAACACGGGGTGACGTTGCCCTCGTTCGCGGGGCTGACGGCACGCGCTTACCTGGAGCGCTTCGACGCACCCCGCGAGAGCCTTGCGCGGGTCGCCGTCAAGAACCACGCGAATGGGGCCCTGAACCCGCGCGCCCAGTTCCAGCGTCGCGTGGACATCGAAACCGTCCTCGAGAGTCCGATCGTCGCCGATCCGCTCCGCCTCTATGACTTCTGCCCCGTCACTGACGGGAGCGCGGCGCTGTTGGTGTGCCCCGCAGAGCGTGCCGACTCGTACACCGAGGACTATGTCGTCGTCTCCGGCATCGCCGGCGCAACCGATACGCACGTCGTCCACGAGCGTGAGGAGCCCACGGTGATGGGCGGCGTCGTCGAGAGCGGTCGACGCGCCTTCGAGATGGCCGGGCGCGATCCTGCGGACGTTGACGTTGCCGAACTGCACGACATGTTTACGATCCTCGAATTCCTCCAGATGGAAGGGCTGGGCTTCGCCGAGCCGGGCCGGGCCTGGAACCACGTCCAGAACGACCGGACAACCCTCGACGGGGACCTTCCGATCAACCCGTCCGGCGGGTTGAAGTCGAAGGGGCATCCCCTCGGTGCGACGGGCGTCGCGCAGGCCGTCGAACTCTACGAGCAACTCCGCGACGAGGCTGGCGAGCGGCAGGTCGACGCGGACGTGGGTCTCGCCTGCAACGTGGGTGGGTTCGGCAACTGTGTCACGACCTCGATTCTGGAGGTGGCCGCATGAGCGACGAGCCGGGGCTGCTCGCCGCTCGGTGCGAGAACGGACACCTGTCGTATCCACCACACCCGGCGTGTCCGCAGTGTGGTGCTGAACAAGCCGACACGGCGGATCTCAGCGAACACACCGGAGAGGTCCGTACCTGGACGACCAGTACGGCGACGCCGCCTGGCGTCCGGGAGCCAAACACGCTCGCGATTGTGGCGTTCGACATCGACGGTCAGTCGGTGCGAGCGATCGGAGGAACGACGACCGACGATGTCGCCACTGGTGACGAGGTGAAACCAGTCTACGTCGCCGAGCTCCGTGATCCCGCGGCCGGTATTCGGGAGCCGGCGAGTCAGGACTGGGACGGCTATCGGTTCGCGCCCATCGAGTCGACGTGACCGGGCCACGGGCAAGCCGTCACGCGGCCGCGTCTTGATCTGGGGGGTTGGCGAAGGTGCGTTCGACGGCGTCGAGCCCGTCTTCGACAGTCGCCGTCTCGCCGTCGTTCGTGTGTGGATAGACCGCCTGAATCTCGCCGTCGGATTCGACCACGAGCGCAATCGCCGGAAGAACGAGCCAGTCCTGGCGCTCCCCAGTATTCGGGCCGTAACACTCCCGTGTCTGGAAAAACGGTTGGAGCCCGATGCCGGCGTCGGCGGCCCACCCGGCGACAGCGAGATAGACATCGCGGACGGCGGGGTCGCCACCGTCGAGCGGAATTCGCTTTGGCCAGTCCGTTCGGCGGACCGCCGCCACACCCCCACTGTCCGAGAGATCGCGCGCTCGCCGGCTCACCGCCTCCGCACGCTCACGAGCCGGGGCTGGCAGCTGCTCGCGGACGAACAGCCGAAGCCGAACCTGCCGGTCCGGTGGGATGGGATCCATCGGTGCGACCGCCTGTAGGGTCGCCAGACGGTAAAGGATTCGTTGGCTCCGGTCGTTGACAGGTGCTGAAGACGAGGCTAGTCCTGCTCGTCGGGGTCGTCAGCGTCGTCGATGTCCTGTCTGATCGAGTCCAGTTCTGCCTCGATGTCGATGTCGACGGGATCCGGGGATTCGGTCAGCGGTTCACGCTGTCCATCCCCAGCAGCGGCGTCAGCAAGCGTCGCATCGATATCCGCTCTGAGCGCCTGGGCCTGGTCGAGGAGCCGGCGGATCTCCTCGTCGCCCGGTTGCCCCTCGGTGGCCGACGTGAGTTCGTCGAGTGTGCGGTCGAGCTGTGCAAGCGTCTCGCGGCTGAGGGACGCCGCACGCTCCTGCAGTCGGGATCCCGCGTCGCCCGATGGCCCGTCGTGGCCTTCGGTCATCCGAAGGGTCCGCTGGAGCAACTGGAGGACGCGAACGTTCGTCTCCAGGACGAGTATCGCGGCCGGAATGGCAACGTCGCTGGTAAACCGAAGTACTTCGGCCAGCGTCGGGGGACGGAGCCGACGGCGATCCCCGGGCTCAAGCTCCCGCTGGAGGTCCTGCAGGGTGTCGATCAAAGTCGACACTTGGGTGGCCACATCGCCGTCCGAACCACTCATGGGCGCATTTGGACCCCACCGCGAATAAAACGTCGCGGTGGATCGCTGGCGAGCCCGACTTATTTGTAGCCCGGTAGTGAACGGGTCGCGGTATGGAGTACAACGACTCCGATACCGCCCGTGAAATGGGCGAGCGGGCTCGTGAGTTTATGGACGAGCACGTGTTGCCCATCGAGCGTGAGCACATCGGGACCGGCGAGAAGATATCCCTGGAGACGATCGAAGACCTCCGGGAGAAGGCCGAGGAACGCGACCTCCACCAGCCACAGATTCCCGAGAAGTACGGGGGCCAGGGCCTGGATTTCCGGGACATGCTGCCCACCTTCGAGCAGGCCGGCCGGAGTCTCATCGGCGCAACCGTCCTTCAAGCTGGCGCGCCCAGCGAAGGCAACATCCGGACGTTCGAGAAGGCGGGTACTGACGAGCAGATCGAACAGTGGCTGCTCCCGATGCTGAACGGCGAGATCCGTTCGGCCTTTTCGATGACCGAGCCGATGCAGGGCGGGGGATCCGATCCGAAGATGATCAAGACCACCGCCGAGAAGGACGGCGACGAGTGGGTCATCAACGGCCACAAATGGTGGACGAGTGCCGGGAGCCACGCGGATTTCCTCCTCGTGATGGCCCGGAGCGACCAGGACGCCCACCCCTATCAAGGCTGTACGAACTTCATCGTCCCGACCGACACGGACGGCGTCGAGATCGTGCGAAACATCCCGACGATCGGGGGCGAGGGCATCACGGAAATCTCCGGCGGACACGCAGAGATCACGTACACCGACGTCCGGATTCCCGAGGAGAACGTTCTCGGCGACCTCCACGGGGGCTTTCAGCTCTCGCAGTACCGGCTCGGTGGCGGTCGGTTGACGCACTGCATGCGGTTTACGGGCATGGCCGAACGGGCACTCGACGTTGCGAAGGCGTATCTCTCGGAGCGCGAGGGCTTCGGCGAAACGCTGGCCGACAAACAGGCGCTCCGACACCGGATTGCCGACGCCGAGACCGAACTCCACATGGCCCGGACGGGGATCCGCCACGCGGCCCGCCAGATTGCGGCCGGCAGGGAAGCCCGGATCGAGATCGCCATGGCGAAGACCTACACGGCGAACGTCGTCCAGGACATCATCGATCTGGCCGTCCAGTGCTGTGGCGCCAATGGGATCGGCAAAGACCTGCCGCTCGCGTACTTCTACGAGCGGGTACGGTCGTTCCGCATCATCGATGGCGCAGACGAAGTCCACCGGCGCACGATCGCGAGAGACGCCTTCGAAGACGCTCCAGCCGAAGAAATCGAATACGTCACCCGGTTCGAGGGGTGAGGCGCGGCCTCAGTCCGCGCGGGACTCGGCGAGGCGGGCTTCGATGATGCGATCGCTGTATTCCTCGGGCGAGCCGAGGAAATTGCGCCACGCCTTGGCCTGCTTGAGGTAGATGTGCCCGTCGTGGTCCCAGGTGAAGCCCATCCCGCCGTGGTTTTTCATGTCGTCGCCGAAGACACGGTGGAGCCGATCGGCGGCGAAGGCCTTGGTGGCCCCGACGGCCCGGCCGGCGTCCGGCTCGTCGGCGTCGAGGGCCCACGACGCGTAGTAGACGAGGGAGCGCGCGCTCTGCATATCGATCCACATGTTCGCGATGCGGTGCTTGACGGCCTGGAACTTTCCGACCGGCTGTCCGTATTGCTCGCGTTCCTTGCCGTGCTCAGTAGACAGCTCGACCGCCCGATCGGCAGCACCGACGAGCATCGCCGTGACCGCGACGGCGTACCGATCGATGGCGTCGGCGAGCGCACTGCCACCGCCGTGGAGCGGCGGGAGGAGTTGCTCCTCACTGACCTGGTGGTCGTTGAAGGTCACCTCGTACATGGGTCGCGTCCGGTCGAGGCTGTCGAGCTGTTCAGTGTCGACGTCCGGATGGTCCGGATCGACCAGGAACAGCGAGATGCCATCGTACCCGGTCCCCTCGCGCGAGCGGCCGGCGACGACGAGTCGGTCGACCTCGCCACCGTATGGGACGAGCGTCTTCGTGCCCGAGAGTTCGTAGCCGTCGTCGGTCGTGCGGACGTCGAGCGTGACAGCACTGGGGAGTGACTGGTTGCGGTCGTCGTAGACGGCGAAGCTGACTTTCCGCTCGCCGTCGGCAATGGACGAGAGCTCCCGGTCCTTCTGGGCTTCGGTGCCGAGCGAGTCGATGAGGGGGACGGCAAAGGCAGCCGTCTCGGGGAGCGGACCGGGGAGTGCGTACTCGCCGGCGATCTCGAGCAGGGCCGTGAGGTAGACCATCCCCTCGCCGAAGCCGTTGTACTCGACCGGCACTGTGATCGCGGTGTAGTCGAGCGCGGCGAGTTCGTCCCAGAGCTCGTCAATGACGTCCTCGTCGCCCTCCATCCGCCGGCGGGCGAGTTCGATCCCACCTTCCGACTGGATGAAGTCCTCGGCCGTTTCCCGAATCCGTTCTTGTTCGTCGGTAAATCGTGCGTCCATCAGTCTCACTCCCTGTGGCTGGTGTTGCTCTTGTCGTCTTTCGGCAAGCCGAGCACGCGCTCGCCGATGATGTTGCGCTGGATGTCGCCCGTTCCGGCCGCGATCCAGGTCCCGTAGGCCCCGACGTACGACGTCCCCCAGTCACCGTCGTCCGGCCCGTCCTCCCAGAGAGCGGCTTCCGGCCCGAGGACGTTCATCGCGAAGTCCCAGAGGTCGACCCGGAGGTCGTCGCTCACGACGATGTCCATCGATCCCTCGGGGCCGGGCGTCCCGGTTGCACTCCGCTTACTCACGTTCCGGAGGTGGGTCGCCTTCCCGGCCAGAATCCGGGCGTCGAGGTCCGCCAACTGCTGCCGGATCTGCGGATCCTCGATCAGCGGTTTGCCGTTCCGGGTCTCGGTGCGACAGTACTCGAGGATGTCCTTGTAGGTCTGTTCGAGCGAGTAGATCGATGTCGTACTGTGCTCGAACGCCGAAAGCGTCATGACGACCTCCCAGCCTTTACCGACCTCCCCAACGACCATGTCCTCGTCGGCGACGGCGTCGTCGAAGTACATCTGGTTGAAGCCGTGGGAGTCACTGGCCTGGTGGATCGGCTCGGTCGTGACGCCCTCCTGATCCATGTCGACCAGCAGCGCCGTAATCCCCTCATGTTTGGTCCCCGAGAAGTCCGTTCGCGTCACGAGGAAACAGTAGTCGGCGAAGTGGGCGTTCGTCGTCCAGATCTTCTGGCCGTTGATCACCCACTGGTCACCCTCCTTTTCGGCCCGGGTCGTCAGGCCCGCTATGTCCGAGCCAGCCTCGGGCTCGGAATACCCCTGACACCAGATCTCCTCGGCGTTGAGGATGTTCGGAACGAACCGTTCCTTCTGGGCCTCGGTCCCGGCGGCGACGAGCGTCGGGCCGACGAAGCTGATGCCGATGGCGTTGATCGTCGGCGGCGGATCGACCCGGGCCATCTCCTCGCGGTAGATGGTCTGCTCGATCAGCGACGCCCCGCGGCCACCGTACTCCTCTGGCCAGTGGATGCCGGCCCAGTTGTCCTCGTAGAGCTTGTGCTGCCAGTCGCGCAGGAACTGTTCGCGCTCGTCGATGTCCGCGGGGATGTCGCGGTCGCCCTCAAGCCACCCATCGGGCAGGTTCTCCTCGAGCCACTCGCGGAGCTCCATGCGGAACGCTTCATGTTCGTCTGTGTATTCGAAATCCATTGTTTCAGGTCCACTCACCAGAGACGTGCAGTGGGATTCACATAAATACCGTTGGTAGACCGCCTGGCAGCGGGGCTGGCGTGGCCTGGGTGGGCGACACAACTGCGGGCACTCCCCGTGTCTATTTGGTCGGGGCCACGCGAGTGAGACGCATGCTGGACCTCTCGGCGGAACAGCGCATGCTGGTCGACGAGATGGAACGCGTCGCCCACAACGAGTTTGCCGACCGGGCGTTCACCTGGGAGGGCGAGGGCTATCCCCAGGAGAACCTCGACCTGCTCGCGGACCGTGGCTACCTGGGAATCAATCTCGATCCAGCGTACGGTGGGGGCGGCATGAGCGAGTTCGACGTCGCACTCCAGATCGAAACCATCGGGCGAGTCTGTCCGGACACCGCGGCAGCGATCTACGGCACGTCGATGGTGGCTCCGCGGGCCATCGAGATGTTCGGGTCCGAGGCAGCCAAAGAGCACTACCTGCCGAAAGTCACCGCCGGCGAGACGTCGATTGCGATCGCCATCTCAGAACCCGAGGCCGGCTCGGACTCCCGGAACATGGTGACCCGCGTCGAGGAGGACGACGACGGCGAGTTGTCTCTCACCGGGGAGAAGACCTGGGTGAGCAACGTCAGGGAGGCCGACGCGGCGGTCGTCTGGGCGAAGTTCCCCGAAGGGATCGGGACGGTGATCATGGACTTCGACCAGGCCGGCGTCGAGATCCAGCAACATCACACCAACATGTACGGCGACGCTCAGACACAGTTCTACATGGAAGACGTACACATCCCGGCAGACCGGGTGCTGGTGCGCGGGCAGGAGGCGCTGAAGGCCCAGCTCCAGGCGCTGAACTGGGAGCGCTGTGGGAGCTCCATGCTCGCCAACGCAATCGGGCTCTGTGCCCTCGAGAAGGCCGTCGAGTACGCGGGCGACCGCGAGCAGTTCGGCCAGCCGATCGGCGAGTTCCAGGGGCTGCGCTGGAAGATCGCCGACATGGCAAAGCGGCTCGAAAGTTCGCGAGCACAGACCTACCGGGCGGCCATGAGCGCCGGAGCGGACGACGCCCCCGACCGGCTCCAGACAGCTCTGGCGAAGCTCCACTCGAGTGAGACCGTCGAGCGGGTCGTCAGCGAGGCGCTCCAGATCCACGGGGCCAACGGGTACCAGCAGGGCCACCCGTTGGAGTACCTGTATCGGTTTGCCCGGGGGCGTCGGATCGCCGCGGGGACTGACGAAATTCAGAAGAACAACATCGCCAACTTCGTCTTCGAGGACGGGCTGCCGCGGATTCCCTGATCGATTATCGGCACGATTCAGTCACGTCCAGTAATTGCATCGCATCCGCTTCGACCAGTCCCCCGTGGAAGCACAGGATACGGCCGAATTCGCGATCAGCCAGTGTCTCCAGTGAGTCCAACGCCGTGTCCATATCGAGCGTGAATTCCTCATTCGGCCCAACCAGTTCGCCGTTCTGCGCCACGACGGCGTCAGCCGCAAAGACCAAGCCTGCATCGGGGATGTGCAACGAGACGTGTCCGGGGGTGTGTCCGGGCGTGAAGACGACCTCCATGGGCCCGGCTGTCGTCCGAAAGGAGACACCGCCGACCAACTCCACGTCGACGGGTACCGGCGGATACCGCTCGCCATCGGGGGACTTGATCGTGTCTTCCCGTCCGTCCACGTACGGGGCGCACCGTGTGTGCGCGTAGACAACGGCGTCCGTCCGGTCGACGACTTCTGCGAGGCCACCGGCGTGGTCGCCGTCGTGGTGGGTAATCAGGACAGCTGCCACGTCGTCCCACCCGTATCCGGCGTCGCGAAGGTGGGACTCGATCGTGTCGGCTTGGCCGGGAAACCCGACGTCGATCAGAACGATTCCCTTCTGGGTGACGACGGCCGCTGGGTTGATCACCGCTTCCTCGCCGTTCCGGTCGAATGTCTGGGGAAACGCGTAGACGCCCGTTGCAAGCTCCATGTAGTCTCTCCCTGTCCCGACCCTCGTAATTCTATGGTCCACGAACAGGTGTACCGTGATCGGCACGTGCAGGACATCTATCGACGTCACTGAGGCGCCACCCGATTCGACCGGTTTGTTTTTGCACGCGGCTGTCCTCCTCACACCCAGTGCAGGTTGCCATCCTGACCGTGGGCGACGAGGTGCTCGCGGGGGACATCGACAACACGAACGCGTCGTGGCTCGCCGCCCGACTGACCGAGAGCGGCGCGACAGTTGCTCGCATCCTGACCGTCCCCGACGACCGGCAACTCATCGCGGAAACCGTGTCCGAGTGGGCAGACACGTTCGACAGCGTCGTCGTGACGGGCGGGCTCGGCGGAACCCACGACGACGTCACGGCCGACGCACTCGCGGATGCCTTCGACCGTGGACTCGTCGTCGACGACGCCGTTCGCGAGGACGTCATCGAGACAGTCGCCGGGTACCGCGATCGGAATCCCGAGACTGTCGAGGCTCACGACTTGGACTTGAACGTCGACGCCTGGGCGGCCCTTCCCGACGGATCGCGACCACTCCTGAATCCGGAGGGGCTGTGTCCAGGGTGTGTCATCGACAACGTGTACGCATTTCCGGGGATCCCGCAGGAGGTGCAAGCCTTGTTCGACCTCGTCGCCGCGGAGTTCAGCGGCGACGCCGTCACGACAGTCCTCCAGACGCCCCAGCCGGAGGCGTCACTGACAGACGCGCTTGGGGGGGTGCGCGATCGGTTCGACGTCACCGTCGGCAGCTATCCGTCACTCGAGGAGCGAAATCGGATCAAAGTGTCCGCAACCGACGCCGACGAAGTCGACGCGGCGGTGGAATGGCTTCGCCAACACGTCACGTTTGTGGATGAGTGAACGCCTGGGCCCCGCAACGATGCAGCACGAAGATCAGCGGTGATCCCTCGTGCCGGTTATCCGAATTCCGGCGTGGCGATATCGACACCTGTCGTCGCGAGCCCCCGCCAGGCGAATCCGAGGCCCACGAGGACCAGCACTCCGGCGAACGTGTAGGCCACGACGTATCCACTCGTTGCGGCCACGGCCCCACCGACGACACTGCCGACACCGGTTCCGGCACTCATCAGGGCTGTGTACGAGGCGAGGGCCGCCGGGCGTTCGATCGGGGGGACCATCCGGGATACGAGCAGCGGCGCCGTGACAGCGACGAGGGCCCAACTGACGCCGATCAGGACCAGCACAATCCCGAGCAGTGGGACGAGTCCGCCCACCAGGATCGCCGTGGCAGGAAACAGCAGGATTCGGGCCCCGATACCGC
This sequence comes from uncultured Halobacteriales archaeon, assembly GCA_964383875.1. GTDB lineage: Archaea > Halobacteriota > Halobacteria > Halobacteriales > Haloarculaceae > CAYLJD01. Next base: position 7,411 of record CAYLJD010000011.1, on the reverse strand, counting down.
CGAGTTGCAGCCGCTCGGCACCGAACAGTGGTTCCAGCCGGGCAACCCGGCCGTAGCTGACAGCAGACCCGAGATTTCCCACGAGGAAGACACCAAAGATGAGGGTGGTCGACAACCCGTGAGCGTCGAGATACGCGGGCATCGGTCCCCAGAAGACGGCCGAGCCGGCCGCAAAGAGGGCCGTCCCACCGAGGAACGATCCCAGTGGCCCAGCGAGCCCGCGGCGGAGCATCCCGAGGTCGAACCGGCGCATCGTCAGGTAGACCCGCCCCGGTCCGACTGGGAGGAGCCGCATGATGCGGCCCGCCCCCTGATCGCTCGCCTGGAGCCGACTGAACCGTTCGGGCGACGCTCGCCGCCCTACGGACACATCCGTCCGTTCGGGGAGGCGGGCCGACACCCATCCGGCGGCCACGAGGGCGATGACGCCGAGCGCCAGGAGCAGTGCACGCTGGGCTCCCGCCTGCGCCTCGATCCCGGCAACAGCGAGCCAGACCACGCCGAGGAGGAGGCCCACGACCCACCCGTACCCCTGGACCGCGTTGAGCCTCGCCAGGCGGTCGTCCCACATGGTCGCGTCGACCCCTTCGACCATGAGGAGGTTGCAGACGGGGGCGGCCCCGGCGACGACGAACCAGAGGATCGCGTTCAACACGAGGAGCACGAGCGGCTGGGACACAACGGACATCGCGCCGAGAACGAGGGCTGCAGTGACGAGTGCGAACAGCACGAACGGCCGTCGTCGGCCGGACCGTTCCGCGAGCCGCCCCCAGAGGAGCGCTCCAGGGACGCCGGCGAAAGCTGCTGTGGAGGCCAACAAGCCGACGAGAAATGGGCCGCCACCGAGGGTCAGTGCGTACACCGGAACGAGCAGGGAGGCGCTCCCGATGGCCACGTATCCGACGCCCCAGCCCCAGAGCCATCGGTCCGGTGCAGCCATCACTCGCTTCTCTGGCGGCGCTCCCTTCCGTGTATCGATCGGTGGACAGGTTTACCACGGCTGACGGCGAAAACGCCCACTGATGGGTGTTCTCGCGTCGTTGTTCGCTCCCGAGCGTGTCGCAGTCGTTGGTGCCTCCGACGAGGACGGATCGGTCGGGTTGGCGGTCACGCACAATCTCCTCGCCGATTTCCACGGCGACGTGTTCGCTGTCAACCCACAGGAGGACGCGGTCCTTGGACTCCAGTGTGTCGACGAGATCGACGAGGTCGTTCCGATCGACGTAGCGGTGATCGCGGTGCCGGCCGCAATCGCGGTGCAGGAAATCCGTGAGGCTGCCGAGGCGGGAGTCCAGAACGTCGTCGTGATTACCGCCGGCTTTCGCGAGTCAGGGGATGAAGGGGCGAAACGGGAGGCGGAACTGGTCGACGTCGCCGACGCGTACGATCTCAACCTCGTCGGGCCGAACTCCGTCGGCGTCTTGAGCCCCGGCGTCGGGTTCAACGCCTCGTTTGCCCCGACGGGAGCCGACCCCGGCCATCTCTCGTTCATGAGCCAATCGGGGGCGTTCGTCACGGCCGTTCTCGACTGGGCGGCAGATCGGCGCCTCGGGTTCAAGGACGTCGTCTCGCTCGGCAATAAGGCGGTACTCGACGAACGGGACTTCGCCCGCGAGTGGGCCGACGACCCGGAGACGCGCGTCATTCTGGGATACCTCGAAGACGTCAGTGACGGGCGTGGCTTCATCGAGACGGCGCGGGACGTGACGCAGGAGACCCCGATGATCGTCGTCAAGTCGGGGCGGACGGAGGCCGGCGCAGCTGCCGCGGCCTCACATACCGGCGCGATCGCCGGCAGTGACGCGGCCTACAGTGCGGCGTTTCGCCAGAGCGGAGTCATCCGGGTCGAGACCGTCCAGGAGCTCTTCGACGCGGCGTCGATTCTCGGTGCACAGCCCCTCCCAGACGGAGATGCGGTTGGCGTTGTCACGAACGCCGGTGGGCCGGGCGTCATGACGACGGACGCCATCGGCGATTCACCGCTGACACTCGCAACCCTTGCCGACGAGACGACCGATCGACTCGACGAGATCCTCCCGGCACAAGCCAACCGGTTCAATCCGGTGGACATCATCGGTGACGCCGACGTCGACCGGTTCGAGGCGGTGATCGACGCCGTACTCGGCGACCCGAACGTCGACATGGGGATCGTGCTCGCGTGTCCGACGGCTACCCTGTCGTTCGCCGAGCTGGCCGAGCGGACCGTCGCGCTCCAGGACGCGCACGACCTGCCAGTCGCGGCCACGTTCATGGGCGGCCAGTCGACACGGGAGGCCACAGGGATCCTCGCCGAAGCGGACATTCCGGCTTACTTCGACCCAGCCCGGGCGATTTGGAGTCTCGCGACGCTCGCCGAGTACCGGACCATTCGGGCCCGGACGGCAGTCGAGCCCACGTCGTTCGACGTGGACGAAACGGTCGTGGCTGACACGCTCGCCGACGCCGCGGACGAGGATCGCTCACAGTTGGGCGTCGAGGCAATGGACATCTTGGACGCGTATGGGATCCCGACACCGGCCGGTGCGGTGGTCACCGATCCGGATTCGGCGGTGGCCGTCGCCGACGATCTCGACGGAGACGTCGTCATGAAAATCGCCAGCCCAGACATCGTCCACAAATCCGATGCTGGCGGTGTTGCGGTCGGCGTGACCCCTGGGGAAGTCAGGGAGACCTACGAGCGACTCCACGACCGGGCCCGTGACCACGACCCCGATGCGACGATCCTCGGCGTTCAGATCCAGGAGCAGCTGGATACAGACGCTGGCGTGGAGACGATCGTGGGCATGACGCGGGATCCGACGTTCGGACCGGTGGTCCTGTTTGGGCTCGGTGGCATCTACGTCGAAATCCTGGAGGACACGACGGTCAGGGTAGCTCCAGTCAGTGAACCAGACGCCCGCCAGATGACGGAGGAAATCCGCGCCGCGCCACTGCTTCACGGGGCCAGAGGCCGCGAGCCGGTGGACGTCGACGCCCTCGTTGAGGTGATCCAGCGGCTCTCGCAGCTCGTCGTCGACTACCCGGCGATCACCGAGCTCGACATCAACCCGGTCCTCGCGACGCCCGAGGGCGCGACGGCGGTCGATCTCCGCATTACGCTCGACCGGGAAGCCCGTTGCGGTGGTGGCTCAGGAAACTAATCTCCTATTTGATTCCGGCCGGACTACTCGCCCCAGTAGTACCGCGGCGCGAGGAGTAAGTACGCCAGGGCAGCGACCAGCAGGATCCGGGGGAACATTCGCTCGAACAGCGACGGAGTGGCGATGGCACCCATCTGGACCACGCCCATCGCGAGGGCGTCCCGGGCAGCGAGCTTCGGATACGGGACCGGCGCGACCATGAGGACCGCGAGGACGAGCCCGGCACCCAGCACGACCGGGACGGCAGTGACCCCGGCGAGGTATCCGGCCGCGAGGATCGACGAGGCGAGGGTGTTCTGGATACCGGGGCGGCGTTCACCCTCGCCGACGTGGACCGTATACAGTCCGGTCCGGACGATCGAGAAGACGACGAACGCTGCGGCGACGCCGACCGCGATCGCGTACCGGCCAGGAAGGGCCGCTAGTGGCCCCCACGCGTCCCTCGCAACAGCGAAGAGAAACACGGCGGGCGCCGTGCCGAACGAAACGATGTCGGCCATGGAGTCCAGGTACGGGCCGACGGCCGTCGAGCCGTGCCGCCGGGCGACGATACCGTCGAGTCCGTCAGCGACGGCGGCCAGCAGGATGAGGCGGGCCACGATCGCCGGAGCCATCGCGAACGCCGCGAGCATCGCGACCACGCCGAGTGTCGCGTTCGAGAGCGACAGCACGTCCGCCAGGCCCAGGCGAGCGCGGACCCGGAGTGACATAGGCGCCAGGACGGCGAGGGGGCATAAGAATGGGCCGGAACGGGCCGGTACTCACTCCGATCCGCTGTCGATGCCGTGCGGGACGACGAACCGGGCTGCCGTCACGGCAGTGCCGACGAGCAGCACGAGGAGTTGCCACCCAGCGCGCACCACCGGGAAGATGCGATCGGTACTGCCGGGGGCCGGGTCGACACCAGTTGTGACCTGGACGGTCGACGAGTTACCGAGTGCACGGGGTGAGGGGGTCCCGCCACCGCTCGGTTCCTCGATGAACGTCTGGACGATGCCGCGTTCGGACGACAGCTCGATCTTGCCGTCGATCACGTAGAGTTGATCGTGGAGGGGCCAGAGGGGATTTGCCCCGCCACTGAACAGGTCGAGGCCGATGCCCGCCAGTGCGTAACACAGCACAGCGACCCAGGCGATCCGGATCCCTCTGGCGCCCCATCGGGAGCGAACGAACGACGACGATCGGACCCGGGTGTCGATCCAGAGCGCTGCTCCCGCGAGTACGGGCACGACGAACGTGTGGAGAGCCGTGCGGTGGCCGGCCGTCGAGACCAGCGCAATAAACGAATCGAGGTCCGGAAACGCGGTCGCGGCGAAGACGACGAGAAGCGCCCGGCGGTCGAACGCGGCGCCGAGAAGCCCAGCGGCAATCATCCCCGCGAACGCGAGGTGCACGATCGTCGAAGGCACGTCCTGACCTGCGCCGGCGACAGAATGAGTCTTGCGGTGACGGGATCGCCGGCGGGCGAATTTGGTCGTTTGCTACAGAGCCGACGGGCGTCTGACGCCCCATCAAGGTTAAGGTCCCACCCCACGACGCGCTCAACATGGATCGGGATGCGGCACCACAGGAAATCACGGCCCTCGTCGGACGGGAAGTCTACACCACCAACGGCGTCTATCTCGGGGAGGTCGAGGATCTCCGCCTTGATCTCGACGGCGAACAGGTCACCGGTCTTGCCCTCCACCAGCTCAACACCGAACTGTTCGAGGAAGAGGCCAGTTCGGCCCGCGGCGTGATCGTCCCGTACCGGTGGGTCCAGGCCGTCGGCGACGTCATTCTCGTCAACGACGTCGTCGAGCGCCTCCAGGGATCGTCCGACGAGGAAGAAGTCGCTGCCTGAACAGTCTCACGAGCCGTTACTGCTGCCGTTCCCACTCTCGACACCCATCGCTTCGAAGAGTTTCTTCTTGACGGCCTCCTCGGTGAGTTCGAGGAGCGTCTCGCGGTTGTCCTCACTGACTTCGATGCCCGTGAAAATGCCGAGCGGAATCTCAACGCTGGCGTCCGTGGAGTGGCCCGCGATTTCGCCGATGTCCTCGAAGGCGTCCTCGAGGACCTTTCCAATGTCCATCCGGATATCCTTCGAGCGGGCCGCGAGGTAGATCGTGTCGTCGGCGATGGCGAAGACGGCCGTCGTCGTGATCCCCTCCAGGTTGAGGAGGTGCTGGGCGGCCTGCGCGAGGGCCTCGCGGTCGCGGATGAAGCCGGCGTTCGAGACGAGGTGGCTCCCCTGGACTTCTCGGTTGTGGATGGCCTCGGCGAGTACGTCGAGCGTTTCGGGTGACATCGACGGCGACTCGACCTGCTCGAGCATGTCGTGGTCGGCAAAGGGGTAGAGGTAGGCGGCCGCTGTCAGGTCGGCCGGCGTCGTCTCGCGCTTGAAATCGAGCGTCTCGGCCCTGATTCCATACAGGAGCGCCGTGGCGACGTCCTCGGCGAGATTGATATCGAGTTCCTGGATGTACTTCGTGAGGATTGTCGAACTCGCAGAGACGTTCGGTCGAATGTCGACGAAGGCAGCGTCGTGTTCCAGCTCGTGCTCGTAGTGGTCGATGACGATGTCGACATCGAGGTCCGGGAGGGGCTCGCCGGCCTTCGCGTGGTCGACGAGGGCAACGGTGTCGTAATCCGCAGTGTCGACCGTGGTCGCGGGAACGAGCTCGATCCCGAGCAGGTTGACGAAGGCCCGGTTCTCCTGGTGACCGATTTCGCCTTCGTAGATGATGTCGGCCTCCACGTCCCGGTGGGCCGCCAGCGCTTTCAAGGCGGCCGCACTCGCGATCGAGTCGGGATCCGGACTCCGGTGAATCAGGATGGCCATGCGCCCCTCAGTCTCGTCGATGACGTCGGCGAGTTGGCCGGCCCTGAACTCCTGTTCGCCAGTTTCGAGCGCCCGGAGTGCCGAGTCGGCAATCACGGCCGAGGGGTTGATGACGACATCGGCACCGAGTTCGGTGAGTTCGTCCGCAGAGACCGGATCGGAGGCCCGGGCCACGACGAACTGGTCCCCACCAGCCTCTCGAATGTGCTCGAGAGCGGCCTCGTTGGCGTCGACATCAGACGACAGGATGAGAATGACGTCGCGATCTGCCACGTCCTCGGCGATGGACGCGTCTTCGATGTTGGCGTGCCGGGCGTCGAGGTCCTGATCTCTGAGTGCCTCGACCCGGCTCTCGTCGGCGTCGACGATGAAGACGTCCTTCCCCTCCTCCACGAGGGCCTCTGCGACGGCGTGTCCGACGCTGCCACACCCCAGAATCGCATACGTGGACATGGTGGCCATCGGCAGTGCTGTGCCCGTGCTCATTAGTGGCTACAGGCTTGAGTTCGAGACTCTTATATTACGCCGTTCGTCGCTCGTCCCATGATCTGGGAAAATGGGCGGAAACGGTGGTAAAACCCACGAAAACACGAGAATCTGGCCATCCTCGAGACGGGAAAGCGCGCCACGATGTACCGGCAACGTTGGCCCCCGACGCGGTGGTCCGGAACCAACTTATTTATACTGCATAGCCGACATCTGTGGCGATGTCGGACACACCAGACCCATCCGCAGATGACGGTGGACGGGCCGACACGACCCAGTCCCGCAGCGGCCACCAGGAATCCGGCCAGCCACCCCAACAGACCTTCGAGACGGGGCCGGGCCTCGGGGAGATTTTCAACCGGCCCGAGACCACCACCGAACTGAAAATCGGTGTGGCACTCAACGTCCTGATGGGAGTCGGTATCGCGTTCGTCGCACTGGGACTCTCGATGCAGTCGGGCGGCGGGAGTATCGGTGGGTTCTTCGGCGGGAGTCTTGCGCTCATCGGCCCATTGGTCCTCGCGCCGTTGGTCGGTGTCGTCATCGGCCTCCGACAGGCCGACGTCCTCGACGACCAGCCGGACAACCTCCTGTATGCCAACGCTGCGGCCACGACTATCGCGGGAACGTTCTTGTTCATGCTGGTCTCGATGATCTTAGGGCTCATCGTCGTCGGCTCCGGAAACCTGGGACAGGTCGTCGGCCAGGCAATCCTGCCATTCTTCGTCGCGGCCATCGGGGCCGGTGTCGTGGCAGGTGGCACGTGCTGGGTCGACCGGAATATGCTCCCGAGTCCGTCCCGGCCGCGCGGCCAAGGGTCCCAGCCCTGACGGCGGGTCGGTACGGAAACGTATTTCCGCAGACCAGCGCAAGGTGCGCCTACTTGGGCCGGTAGCTCAGTCCGGCAGAGCGACGGACTCTTAATCCGTCGGTCGGGGGTTCAAATCCCTCCCGGCCCGTT